>NZ_JBHYGR010000042.1:61047-67742 GCF_042738155.1 Kitasatospora sp. NPDC059088
GCCTGCCACAGGGCGATGACCGAGGCGCGGGTCTCGATCCGCGGGGCCGGCTGGGCCCCCATTGCCCCCCCGGGGGGGGGTGGGGGCGACGCCCGGGTGGTCACCCCCCGAACCGGTCAGCTCCCTGCCCCGGCCGCCCGCACCCTGCGCCTACCCCTCCGCCCGCGCCTCCCCCTACTCCCCCTGCTGGCGCCCCCGGCTACTCCTCCGGCTGCGCCCCCGCCGACGCCTCCGCGACGGCCGCCGACGCCTCCGGCCGCGCCAGCGTCACCGTCAGCTCCCCGTCTCCGACGTCCGCGATCAGCGTGTCCCCCTCCCGCACCGTCCCGTCCAGCAGCAGGTTGGAGATCCGGTTGTCCAGCTCCGACTGGATCGTCCGGCGCAGCGGCCGGGCCCCGAACTCCGGCTGGTAGCCGCGGTTGACCAGGTACTCCTTGGCCGCCTCGGTGACCTCCAGCCGCACGTCCTGGGCCCGCAGCCGCCGCCGGCTGCGCTCCAGCAGCAGGTCGACCACCGACAGCAGGTCCTTCCGGGTGAGCGCGTGGAAGACGATCACCTCGTCGATCCGGTTGAGGAACTCCGGCCGGAACTGCCGGCGCAGGTCCCGCATCAGGTCGTCCCTGATCTCGTCCACGTTGCCCGAGTGGTCCAGGATCCGCTGCGAGCCGATGTTGCTGGTCATGATCACCACGGTGTTGCGGAAGTCGACCGTACGCCCCTGGGAGTCGGTGAGCCTCCCGTCGTCCAGCACCTGGAGCAGCAGGTTGAAGACGTCCGGGTGCGCCTTCTCCACCTCGTCGAAGAGCAGCACGCTGTACGGCTTGCGGCGGACCGCCTCGGTCAGCTGCCCGGCCTCCTCGTAGCCGACGTACCCGGGCGGGGAGCCGACCAGCCGGGAGACGGTGTGCTTCTCCTGGAACTCGCTCATGTCGAAGCGGATCATCCGGTCCGGGTCGCCGAACAGCAGCGCCGCCAGGGCCTTGGCCAGCTCGGTCTTGCCGACACCGGTCGGCCCGAGGAAGAGGAAGGAGCCCGTCGGCCGGTCCGGGTCGCCCATTCCGGCGCGGCCGCGGCGCACCGCCTGGGCGACGGCGGTGACCGCCTCGTCCTGGCCGATCACCTTCTCGTGCAGGTGGTCCTCCAGCCTGAGCAGCCGCTCCCGCTCGGTCGCGTTCAGCTCCGCGACCGGGATGCCGGTGCGGGAGGAGAGCACCTGCGCGATGTCGTCGGCGGTCACGTCGACGACCTCCTCGCGGGACTCGGCGATCGCCGCCAGCTCGTCCTCGGTGCGCCGCAGCTCGGACTTGAGGTTGGCGGCCCGGACGAACTCCTCGTCCGCGACCGCCTCGTCCAGCTCCCGCTTCAACTTGGTGATCCGGTCCTGCACCGAGGTCGACTCGGTGGAGCCGCTCAGGCTGCGCAGCCGCACCCGGGCGCCGGCCTGGTCCAGCAGGTCGATCGCCTTGTCGGGCAGGAAGCGGTCGCTGACGTACCGGTCGGAGAGGGTCGCCGACGCGTCCAGCGCCTCGTCGGTGAACCGCACCTGGTGGTGCGCCTCGTACGCGTCGCGCAGCCCCCGGAGGATCTCGATCGTCTCCTCGACGCTCGGCTCCGGCACCAGCACCGGCTGGAAGCGGCGCTCCAGCGCGGCGTCCTTCTCCACGTGCTTGCGGTACTCGTCCAGCGTGGTCGCGCCGACCACGCTCAACTCCCCGCGCGCCAGGGCCGGTTTGAGGATGTTGCCGGCGTCCATCGACCCCTCGCCGCCACCGCCCGCGCCGACCACGGTGTGCAGCTCGTCCAGGAAGAGGATCACGCTCTTCTCGGCCGCCGTGACCTCGTCGATCACCTTCTTCAGCCGTTCCTCGAACTCGCCCCGGTACTTGGAGCCGGCCACCAGCGCGGTCAGGTCCAGGGTGACCACCCGCTTGTCCCGCAGGCTCTGCGGGACGTCCCCGGAGACGATCCGCTGGGCCAGGCCCTCGACGATCGCGGTCTTGCCGACGCCCGGCTCCCCGATCAGCACCGGATTGTTCTTGGTCCGCCGGGAGAGGATCTCCACGGTCTGCTCGATCTCCTCGGCCCGCCCGACCACCGGGTCCAACCGGCCCCCGCGCGCCGCCTCGGTGAGGTCCTGCCCGTACTCGTCCAGGGTCGGGGTGTCGCTCGGGTGCCCGCCCGTGCTGCTGCGCTCGCCGCCCGTGCCGCGCCCGTCCAGCACCGACTTCAACGCCTCCTGCGAGGGCGCCGCGTTGCGCAGCGCCGTCCCCGCACCGGACCGCTCCTGCTCCAGCAGCGCACCGAGGATGTGCTCCGGGCCGATGTACGAGGCGCCGACCGCCTGCGAACGGGCGTGCGCGGCGAGCAGCGCGCGCTTGGCCGACGGGGTCAGGGCGGGCCGCCCGTCCAGCGCCTCCGAGTTGCCGGAGGGCAGCGCGTGCTCCAGGTCCCCGGAGAGCCGGTCCGGGTCGATGCCCGCACGCTCCAGCATCCGCCGGGACGGCTCCACCCGGGTGGCCGCCCAGGCGAGGTGCGCGGTGTCCAGGTCGCTGCTGCCGTCCTCGGCCGCACGCTGCGCGGCGAGCCCCAGCAGCTCCTGGGAGGACTCGCTGAGCAGCCGCCCGATCGGCACCCGCTGCACGGCGGGCGGGGAGGCCAGCGGACTCATCCCGAAGAACCGGCTGAGCAGGTCGGAGAACGGGTCGTTCGATCCGAACGGGGGCATGGTCACGATGGTTCACCTCTCCCAAGCGGTTTGCAGCCACACAAACACAGGCCGCCGGAGCCTGCCCGTCGAGCGCGGCAGCCGACGGGCGGGACGGCCGACGGGCGGGGCAACCGACGGGCGCCTCAGCCGGTGACGTGGTCCAGCAGCACCCCGCCGCTGTACGTCACCGCCATCGCCAGCAGCCCGCCCGCCACGTTGCGCGCCACCGCCCGCCCCGCCCCCGCCCCGCCGAGCCGGGCACTCGTCCAGCCCGAGGCCGTCAGCGCCAGCACCACCGCGGCCACCGTCACCCCCAGCCGCCAGGACTCCGGCGGCAGCAGCACCGCCAGCAGCGGCACCAGCGCACCCAGCGTGAACGCGGCCGCACTCGCCAGCGCCGCCTCCCAGGGATTGGTCAACGCCTCCGGATCGATGCCGAGTTCGGTCTGCGCGTGGGCCGCCAGCGCGTCCCGCTCGGTCAGCGCCGTGGCCACCTCCCGGGCCAGCCCGTCGGCCAGCCCGCTGTCCCGGTAGTAGTCGGTCAGTTCGTCGAGCTCCCCCTCCGGGTCCTCCGCCAGCTCGCGCCGCTCCTTCGCCAACGCGGCCCGCTCGGTGTCCCGTTGGGTGCTGACCGAGACGTACTCGCCGGCCGCCATCGACATCGCCCCCGCCAGCAGCCCGGCCACCCCCGCCGCCAGCAGCGCGGCGCGGGACCCGGCCGCGCCCGCCACACCGGTCACGATCCCGGCCGTCGAGACCACGCCGTCGTTGGCGCCCAGCACGGCGGCCCGCAACCAGTTCAACCGCGCCGACAGCTCCGCCCGGGTCTCCCCCGCCTCCCCCGTCCGCTCCGCCATCCGCGCCCACCGCCCTCAGGGGTCCGTACGGTCCCCCCCGATCCTCGCCCGGCCCCTGCGGCCCCGCCACCGGTCACCCGTCCCCATCACCCGTCACCAGTCACCCCAGGAGCGGTGCCAGCGCCCGCCGCAGGTCCTCCGGGCCCCGGTAGAGCACCCCGGTCATCCCCAGTGCCACCGCCGCGTCCACGTTCTCCTGCCGGTCGTCGACGAACAGGCACCGCTCCGGCCTCGCCCCGGCCCGCCCGGCGGCGATCTCGTAGATCCGGCGGTCCGGCTTCGCGCTGCCCACCCGGGAGCTGTTCACCACCTCGTCCGCCAGGTCCGTCAGCCCCAGGAACGCCAGGTCCTCGTCCAGCCACACCGTCGCATTGGTCACCAGCACCACCCGACAGTGCTCCCGCACCCGCCGCAGCAGTTCCACCACGACCTCGTCCGCCCAGAACGGCGAGTGCGCGAACGCCTCCGCCAGGCCCCGGGCCGCCTCCTCCGACACCCGGCCGGCCAACCCGCGCGCGATCGAGTCCACCCACTCCGCCCGGCCGATCCGCCCCAACAACAAGGGCAGGTCGTTCACCGGCGCGAACCCGACCGCCGCCGTGCTCCCCTCCTCCACCCCGGCAGCCCGCTCCAGCGCGGCCACCCCGGCCCCGTCGAAGAACCGGATCACACCGTCCACATCACACAGCACCGCATCAAAAGCCTTGGTAGTCACCCGTTTCTCCTACCACAGCAGGCCCCCGCCCCGGCGCCCCGGGGACGCCCTCAACTCCCGGACGGACCCGGGCGGTGCCACCCCCGCGGAACCAGCGCCGGCACCCGGGCCCGGTATCCCTCGTACTCCGCCCCGAACAGGCCGGCCATCATCCCGTCCTCGGCCCGCACCCTCAGCAGCAACCACGGGACGACGACCAGCAGATAGGCGACCCACACCCCGAAGCCGCAGGCCAGCATGCCCCCGCCGACCAGCCCGAGCAGCCCGGTGTAGATCGGGTGCCGCACCAGCCCGTACGGCCCGTCGGTCCGCAGCTCGTGCCGCTCCTGAACGGCCGGCACACTCGCCCACATCGTGCCCAGCACCCACCGGGCCCACAGCAGGAAAGCAGTCGAGGCCACCACCAACACCCCACCCAGCACCGCGAGTTCCGGCTGCCAGAACCTCAACTCCCGCCAGAACCCCTGAGTCCGGTCCACCACCGCCAGCACCACGTACACCCCGACGCCCAACAGGACCCGCCGCAACAGCGAACGGCGCAACCCGCCCAACCACCCCCGGAACCCGGACCTCCCCACCACAGCGAAGTAGACGACACCCGCGACCCAGGCCACGCAGAAGATCGCCACGCACGTCCCGGTCACCACACCCAATACCGACTGCAGAGCTCCCATCCCGCAAGCCTCCGCCCCACCCCACCACCCCACCACCACCCCCGGGTGGAGCCACCCCCGCTCCACCCCCGTCCACCCCGAGGTGGAGCCCCTCACCTCGCACCACCGACCGGGAGCGCCTCCCCTGCCTGAGCCGGCACCGGGCCCGACTTCCCGAGATCGTTTAGGAGAGATTCAGGCGTCGGACTCGCGCATCGAAACCGTCCAAGACTGCTGTCAGCCTGCCGGAACGACTGCGGCCCAGGTCGGAATCATGCTCCTGACCTGGGCCGCAGTGCGCGTTTCAGCTGTTCACGGGGTGGGCGCGGACGGTTTCGAACCGCCGACATCTGCTTTGTAAGCTCGTTCGACCGCTCGAACAGGCTCAGCGAAGCCGCGCGCCCCTCCCGACAACCGGACGCCGGCAGCCTTCCTTGCCGTCTCATGTCTGCCGGCGTTGCCGTCAGGATCTGCCGTCAGCGGAGGCGGAAAGCCCAAGCGTTCTGTCAACCACGCTGAACAGGTGCGGTGCCTCCGTCGAGCCACCGATCGACGACAGAGACCGCCAAAGTCTCCTGGAACCAAGGTGTGGTCTTCACAATCTGGATCAGGAGCGCCCGGGCCTCGTCTGCTGGAAGGATCTCCGAGACGACATGGCGGCCGTCGCCCAGCTGCGTCCCACTCGCACAGTCGATGTAGACCTCGACGCGCCCCCGGCTCAACGGCGCCACTCCGACCACGGCAGAGCCACCAGCCAGCGATGACTGACCAACCGTAATCTCCGACCGCCCCGGGCTCGTAGAACTCTCTTCGGCCACGGCTCCACCACCAGCACGGCCTCGACCTTGGTGCGGCAGCGGGGATCCCCATGCTCGGTCGGTGAGTTTCCCCCACACCCGGGGGGCGATCGTTCGTGGATCCACCCCTTCAGCTGGCGCTTCCGTCTTGTACGGGCCTTCGGGCTGCTCGGACCGATCATGCTCCTTAACCCAGAAGATGCGCCGTGCGAAACGGAGTGGCGCTTCCCCCGAGGGCGCGTCCGCTTCCAGCACGGAGTAGCCCACGCGCCGGCCGGGCCCGGGGCACCGCAGTGGCCCGCGCCGAGTAGTGGCAAACAGGTCCAGAGCCTCGCGGACGTAGTCGAAGTGACTGACGTCTTCGTCCCAGACGATCTCGTCCTCATGCTGGATGGCTTCCGGATCCCTGTTCATGACCCCTCCTGAGCAGACAGTGCTGGGTTCGTTCCCGCAATCGCCTGGGTGAACCGCCGCGATGGTCGCCATCGCGAACCCAGGTCAACCGGCGGGGTACGGCAGCCGACCTGGGTTCGGAGTGGCGACCTCCCGCCTTTTAGGCCGCGCGACCGGGGCGACCTGCCCAGATATTGCCGAGGGACGGGTGTCCGGATGCCACCCGGAGACGGGGCGGCACCAGGCAACTTGCCGGTCAAGGAGCAGTGGGGGCGTCCGGCTGGGCGCGCCAGCAAAGCTCTCTCTGCCTGGACATGCTGAACCATGCGGAGCGAGACGCGACGTGAGGCAACCACGATGCGAGTCTCACAGAGGTCGAGCATGGGGCCCTCACATGCTGCTTTCAAGGTGTGGCATTGGCGGGCGCAGAGGTCAGGGGAGGCTGGCCGAGCAGGCAGGACACGTCAGGGCGAGGGATGGCTAGTGTCCTGAGTCCTTGATCCGTCGTTGGTCAGTGCATGGGACGTCCTGGGCCGAGGCTGGCCGAGCTGGTGTTGTCGGATCACGAGCGGC
>NZ_JBHYGR010000043.1:0-7113 GCF_042738155.1 Kitasatospora sp. NPDC059088
CCAGCGCTGCGCGCCGGCCCGCCGCCGCCCCCCCCGTCAGCGCCACCACCCCCACGGCCCCCCTGCCAGCCCGCGGCCCCCGGGTGGGGCGGGGACTGCCGTCGCGGTCCGCGGGTGGTTCGTGCGTGCTCATCGGGCGCAGAGCTTACCTTGCGGTGGCCCGGCCCCTCGGAGCGCTCCGGTCCCCCGGCGCGGCCGGGGGGCGGTGGATCAGCGGTCGCGCTTCTCCTTGATCTTCGCGGCCTTGCCGCGGAGGTCACGCAGGTAGTACAGCTTGGCGCGGCGAACCGCACCGCGGGTCACGACCTCGATCTTCTCGACGACCGGGGTGTGCACCGGGAAGGTGCGCTCCACGCCGACGTTGAAGCTGACCTTGCGGACGGTGAAGGTCTCACCGACGCCGGCGCCGTGGCGGCGGATGACGACGCCCTGGAAGACCTGGACACGGGAGCGGTTGCCCTCGATGACCCGGACGTGAACCTTGAGGGTGTCACCGGCGCGGAAGGCCGGGATGTCGGTGCGCAGCGAGGCCGCGTCGACAGCAGCGAGCTTGTTGCTCATGTTGCTCTCCATCGCAGGCGCCACGGGCCGCCCACGGAAGTTCGTCACAATGGGGTGAGCTGCGGGCCGCATCGGCTGACGGCGATCCCCCCGTGGCGAGGGCGCCGGTCCACGTGCCCCCTACGGAAGGGGGCCAGCGACAGACAGCAGCGGCCTATTCTTCCACATCGACGGCCGTGGACCGAAATCGGCCGAGCTCCTCGTCCCAGGCCAGGCCCAGGACGTCGAGCGCCGCCCGGTCCTTCTTGTCGAAGGCTCCGTACTGCCAGCGCCCGACCAGGTCGGGCCGGTTGGCCAGGGTGCGGGCGAAGGCCTGCTCCCGCCGCCAGCGGGCGATCTTGCCGTGGTTGCCGCTGAGCAGGACGTCCGGGACGGTCCGGCCTCGCCACTCGGCGGGCTTGGTGTAGACCGGGCCCTCCAGCAGGTCGGCCATCGCGCCGGGCGCGAAGGAGTCGTCCCGGTGCGACTCGGCGTTGCCGAGCACGCCGGGCAGCAGCCGGGCGATCGCCTCGACCATCACCAGCACCGCGACCTCGCCGCCGGCCAGCACGTAGTCACCGATCGAGGCCTCGACCACCGGCATCCGGGTGGCCGCCTCCTCGATGACCCGGCGGTCGATGCCCTCGTAACGCGCGGGGGTGAACGCCAGCCAGGGGCGCCCGGCGAGCTCCTGGGCGAGCTCCTGGGTGAACGGCCGCCCGCTGGGCGTGGGAACGACCAGGGTGGGCAGCTCGCCCTCGGGGCCGCCGGCCACCACCGCGTCCAGCGCCTCGCCCCACGGCTCGGGCTTCATCACCATGCCGGGGCCGCCGCCGTACGGGCTGTCGTCCACCGTGCGGTGCACGTCGTGGGTCCATCCGCGCAGGTCGTGGACGTGCACGTCCAGCTGGCCGCGGGCCCGGGCCTTGCCGACCAGCGAGATGTTCAGCGGCTCCAGGTACTCCGGGAAGATCGAGACGACGTCGATCCGCATCCCCGACTGGACGGCCCCCGACTGGACGGTCCCCGACTGCACGGTCCCCGGCTGCACCATCCCCGACTGCCCACCGGGGGCAGCCGCCGAAGCACTCTCCGAGGCACTCTCCGGGGCGGGCACGGGAGCGGGCTCGGGAGCGGCCGTCGACGCGAGGTCCTGCTCGGCGCTCACTCCGACTCCTCCGGCTCCTCCGAGGCGCTGCCGACGACCTCGGCCTCGTCGAGGTCGATCAGCCCGGGCGGCGGGGTGATCACGGCCCGCTGGTTCTCCAGGTCGATGGTCGGCACGATCTGGGTGACGAAGGGCACCAGCACCTCCGTGCCGTCGGCCTTCTCCACCGTGAGCAGGTCCTGGTACGGCAGGTGGACGACCGCGGTCAGCTCGCCGACCGGGGTGCCGTCGAGCAGCACCACGTCGAGGCCGACCAGCTGGTGGTCGTAGTACTCCTCCGGATCGTCCGGACGCTCCTCCGGGTCGACCTCGGAGATCAGCACGGTGCCCCGCAGCGCCTCCGCCGCGTTGCGGTCCTTGACGCCGGCGAAGCGCAGCAGCAGCCGGCCGCTGTGCACCCGGCCGGACTCGACGGTCAGGGGCCCGGCCGAGGCCGGGTCGGTGAGCAGGACGGCACCGGGGCCGAGCCGGAGTTCCGGCTCGTCGGTGCGGACCTCGACACTGACGTCCCCCCGGATGCCGTGGGCACGGCCGATCCTGCCGACGACGAGCTGCACGGTGATCGTTCTCCTGGAGTTGCTGGGCGAGAAGGCAGAGACAAAGGCAGAGACAGAAGCGGTCACGAAGACCGGTGACGACAGCCGAGGACAGCGGCCGGAGGCAGAAAGCCGGAGACAGAAAAAGGCCGACGGCTGAACGAGCAGCTGCGTCAGCGAATGTTGTCCACGTCGACCAGGTCGACCCGGACGTTGCGACCGCCGAGGGCGCCGACCACGGTGCGCAGTGCGCGCGCCGTGCGGCCACCCCGGCCGATCACCTTGCCGAGGTCATCGGGGTGCACCCGCACCTCGATGGTGTTCCCCCGACGCAGGTTGCGCGAGCGCACCTGCACCTCGTCGGGGTGCTCGACGATGCCCTTCACCAAATGGTCGAGGGCGTCCTCGATCACGATCAGGCCTCGGCGCCGGCGTCGGCCTCAGCCTCGGCCTTGTCCGACTTCTTGGCCTTCGGGGTGATGGCAACACCGGTGGTGGCGTCCTCGAAGCCGGCGACGGCCTTCGCGAACAGGTGCGAGAAGTCCTCGACCTTGGGCTCGGCGACCAGCAGCGGCGCCGGGGCCGGCAGGCCCTTGAACTTCTGCCAGTCACCGGTCAGCTTGAGGATGGCGAGCACCGGCTCGGTCGGCTGGGCGCCGACGGACAGCCAGTACTGGGCGCGGTCGGTGTCGACCTCGATCTTCGAGGGGTTGTAGGTCGGCTGGTAGATGCCGATCTCCTCGATCGCGCGGCCGTCACGCTTGGTGCGCGAGTCGGCGACGACGATGCGGTAGTGCGGGGCGCGAATCTTGCCGAGACGCTTGAGCTTGATCTTGACTGCCACGGGAGTGGATTCTCCTGGTGTTGACGTGGGTGAGCGGTCTCGCCGTCCGCGTGGGGTTGCGGGGCGGTCCGCTCAAGGGACACGCCAGCCGTAGGAGAGAGGGGTCCTGCTCGGCTGCCGAGTACTCAGCTGTCCATTCTGCCATATCGGCGGCAGGGCTCTTCACCCGGCCTTCGCAGACGGAGCCGGGGAGCACCTGTGCCGCGGCCGGGGCGACCGGGCCGGAGCAGGGGGACGGTTTCAGGGGGGACGGTTCAGGGCTCGACCGGGAGCCCCCGCTCCCGGTCAGCCCACAGACTCACCGATGCCACCGGTGTCGATCATCCCGGCCGAGCCGACTGCCCGCACAGTCGCCGACCGGTCCCGACCCCGGATTACGCGATCTTGAACGGCTGCTGGCACGCGCCGCAGACGATGGACGCCTGGGCGAGCACCGACGGCACGACGCGGACGTTGCGCCCGCAGCCGCACACCGCCTTGACCCGGACGCCGCCCCCGGAGGAGCCGTGCCGGGCGGCCGGGCCGCGGAACGCGCGATTGGCGCCGTCGCCGGCCACCGCCTCCTGGTGCGCGCCGAGGGCGCGGTCCAGTCGCTCGATGGTGTCGGCGTAGCGCTCCTGCGTCTCCTTGAGCATGGTCACCTGGGAGAAGCCGCTGCTGGCGTGCGGCTCGACCGGGTGCGCCAGGCCCAGCTCGGAGGCGAGCATCAGGAAGCGCCGGTTGTGGTAGCGGCCGGCCCGCGAGGTGTCCCGGATGTCCCGGGCCGCGGCCAGACCGTGGGCAGCCTCGTGGAGGAGCCGCTCGAAACCGAGCCGCGTGCCACAGGCCGAGGAGGACTCGCCGATCAGTGCCTCGGGCGAGGCCAGGTCGGGGAGGTCCTGGTGGTAGGCCTGGATGTCGCTCCAGGCGGCGGCCAGTTCGGCCGCGAGGACGAGGGGCTGTGTCGTGCTCACGCTAGACCAACGATGCAGAGTGCGCCGATGTTCCGCATGTTCCCGTTCTCCGGGAATTCCCAGGGAACTCCCAGGAATGCACGACTGCGCGCGAATTGCGCGTTCCGGATCTGAGGCAAGACCAACCCCCTGCGGGTTTCGGCCCGTCGCAACGTCGGCGGGCCTCGTGAATTCCGTCCAGGGAGCGGGCTGTCGCCCCCTGGACGTACGGCCCGTGGACCCGTCGAAGTTGACAGGGCCACGGGCCGTACACCGTACCGCTATTCCGTTAATACCGGCAGTTGACCGGCCAGTAGGGATGTCACCTACTCGGCCCCCTCCGGCAGAGTTACCGGATTCTTACCCGCCCGCATTTCGGGCAAATGTCGCCGCCACCGGTCATTACCCGACGACCGCCGACATCGGTGGGCGGCACGCGATCAGTACGCGCACGCCGCGATGACGTCAGTACGAACGCGCGACGATCGCGATATTGCCGTCCTGGTCGTCCGCCTGCGGCACCGAACCGTCGGCCGCGACGATGCAGCGCACCGTGACGCCCTGCTCGGCCAGCTTGGCCTCGCCCGCCGGGCCGAGGTCGGCCCAGGAGATCCGGGCCCAGCCGGTCGCGGCGGCCTCCACGGCCTCGTCGAGGGTCTTGACGTCGACGGTGCGGGACTCGCGGCGCTCGCGGGACTGGCGCAGCAGCAGCGCCTGGTCCTCCTCCAGGAGGCCCGGCAGCAGGGCGGCCAGCGCGTCGATGGAGACCGGCTCCTTGCCGCCCGGGATGCGGCGGGCCAGCATCGCGGTGCCGTTCTCCAGGTCGCGCGGGCCGACCTCGATGCGCACCGGAACGCCCTTGAGCTCCCAGTCGACGGCGCGGCGGCCGAACGGGGTGTCGGTGCGGTCGTCGACCACGACCCGGATGCCGACGGCCTCCAGCTGGGCGCCGATCTCACGGACCTTGGCGATGACGGCGTCGTCGCCCTTGATGGCCAGCACCACGGCCTGGACCGCGGCCAGGCGCGGGGGCACCCGCAGGCCGTTGTCGTCGCCGTGGGACATGATCAGGCCGCCGACCATGCGGGTCGAGACGCCCCAGGAGGTCTGCCAGACGTGCTCGCGCTCGGCGCCCTGCAGCTGGTAGGTGGTGTTGAACGCCTTGGCGAAGTTCTGGCCCAGCTCGTGGCTGGTGCCCATCTGCAGCGCCTTGCCGTCACCCATCATGCCTTCGAGGGTGAGGGTGTTGATGGCGCCGGCGAAGCGCTCCTTGGCGGTCTTGCGGCCGAGCACGACGTCGATGCCGAGCACGTTGGTCATGAAGTCGCCGTAGACCTGGGTGTGGATCATCGACGCGTACGCGCGGGCGTCCTCGTAGGTGGCGTGGGCGGTGTGGCCCTCCTGCCAGAGGAACTCGGTGGTGCGCAGGAAGACGCGCGGGCGGAGCTCCCAACGGACCACGTTGGCCCACTGGTTGATCAGCAGGGGCAGGTCGCGGTGGCTCTGCACCCACTTCGAGAAGTACTCGTTGATGATGGTCTCGGAGGTCGGCCGGACGACGACCGGCTCCTCCAGCTGCTTGCCGCCGCCGTGGGTGACGACCGCGAGCTCGGGTGCGAAGCCCTCGACGTGCTCGGCTTCCTTCGTCAGGTAGGACTGCGGGATGAACATCGGGAAGTAGGCGTTCTGGGCGCCCGCCTTCTTGATGCGCGCGTCCATCTCCTGCTGCATCCGCTCCCACAGCCCGTAGCCGTACGGTCGGATGACCATGGTGCCGCGCACCGGACCGTTGTCGGCCAGCTCGGCCTTGTTGATGAGGTCCTGGTACCAGCGCGGGAAGTCTTCCGCCTGAGGGGTGAGAACGGGTGCCTTAGCCATGGGCGGAATGGTACGGGGATCGGCCCCCTCACTTCGAATCGGTATCACACCGATGAGGGGGTGAGGACACCCTCAGTCGTGGCACGCCGACCGCGGTCCGTCCGCAGGGGGCGCACGACCGCGACACGCGCGCACCACCCTGCACCCCTCTGGACGCCGGGCCCGACCCGCTGTTCGCTGGAGTGGGGCGGGACTTTGGGGGAGCCGTAGCTGCACACCGAAGGACCGGATGGGAGGCCGCGATGGCTTCAGCTCGGACGACCGGCACGACCGCACGACCAGGGACCGCACGACCGGCGGGCGCACGACCGACCGGCGCACGACCGCACCACCCCCCGCAGGAGGCCGCGGGGCCCGCGCGGGCGCGCGACTGGGCGGAGATCCAGGAGCGCATGCTGGTGCCGCTCTACGAGGCGGTGCACGACCGCCTGGAGGTCGGCCCGGCGAGCAGCGTGCTGGGACTGGGCTGCCGGTCCGGACTGGCCCTGCTGCTGGCCGCCGGACGGGGCGCCCAGGTCGCCGGGCAGGAGCCGCGGGACGAGCTGCGCGAGCTGGCCCGGGGGCGTCGGCTGCGGGTGTGCGCGGGGGCCCGGCCGGCCGCCGCCGTCCCCCGCTCGGCCCATTCGCTGGTGACGGTCTTCGACCAGTTGCCCGGTTCCGCCGAGCCCGGGCCGGTGGTCGCCGAGGCGGCCCGGCACACCCTCCCGGGCGGGCACGTGGTGCTCGCCGCCTGGGGCCCGCCGGAGCACTGCGAGAGCGCCCCGGTGCTGGACGCGGCCCGCCGGATGGCCGGGCGGACCACCGCCCGCGACCCGTTCGAACTGAGCGCGCCGGGAACGCTGGAGGACCTGCTGGCCCCGGCCGGCCTGCGCCCGGCCGGCAGCGGCCGGGTGAGCTGCCCGTTCGCCTACCCGGACCTCGACAGCGCGGTGCGCGGCCTGCTCTCCACCGGACTGTTCGAGGCGGCCGAGGAGTTCTCCGGCGCCCCGCTGGTGGCCAAGGAGCTGGAGGAGGCGCTGCAGCCGTACCTGCGCCCGGACGGCTCGGTCCGGATGGAGAACGTCTTCCGCTACCTGATCGCCGAGCGGCCGCGCTGAAAGCCCCCGAGCAACGGAAACCGGGGGGGCGCCCCCCCCCCCCGGGCCCCCCCCCCCCCCCCGCCCACCCCCACACCGGGGCCCTCCCCCGCCCCCCCCCGCCCCCCGCGGACCCCGC
>NZ_JBHYGR010000043.1:7123-16353 GCF_042738155.1 Kitasatospora sp. NPDC059088
TCTCTGTCGGCGCCTAACCCTCCTCCCCCACACCGCGCGGGGCGGCGCCCCGCCCCCGCCCCCCCCCCCCCCCCGGCTCCCCGGCTCACGCCTCCTCGGAGGCCTTCCGCGGCACCCCGGCGGCCCGGTAGGCCGCCTCCTCGTCGAGGGTCTCCGCCTCCAGCAGCGCCGCCGCCAGCGCGTCCAGCCGCTGCCGCTCCTCGTTCAGGATCCGCACCGCGTCCTCGTAGCACTCGGCGACGATCCGCCGGGCCTCCTCGTCCACCGCGTCCAGCGTGGTCGGCGCCGCCGAGAGCCCGTACGCGCCCTGGGCGTCTGCGGGCACGGCGGTGAGCCGCCCGACCCGCTCGCTCATCCCCCAGCGCCCGGCCATCCCGCGGGCGATGTTGGTGACCTGCTCCAGGTCGCTCTCCGCGCCGGTGGTGATCACCCCGTAGACCACCTGCTCGGCGGCCATCCCGCCGAGCGCGCCGATGATCCGGCCGCGCAGGTAGGGCTCGGTGTACGAGTAGCGGTCGTTCTCCGGGGTGGAGAGGGTGACGCCGAGGGCCCGGCCGCGCGGCACGATGGTGATCTTGCGGACCGGGTCCGCGCCCGGCTGGAGCATGCCCAGCAGCGCGTGGCCGCTCTCGTGGTACGCCGTCCGCTCGCGCTCCTCCTGCGGCATCACCAGCGGTCGCACGGCGCCGAGTTGGACCTTCTCCAGGGCGTCCGAGAGGTCCCGCTCGTTGACCGCGTCCTGCTCCCGCTTGACGGCCAGCAGGGCGGCCTCGTTGACCAGGTTGGCGAGTTCGGCGCCGGTCATCCCGGGGGTGACCTTGGCCAGCTGGGTGAGGTCGGTGTCGCCGGCCAGCGGGACGGTCCGGGTGTGGATGCGCAGGATCGCGGCGCGCCCCTCCCGGTCGGGCGGGCTGACGGTGATCCGGCGGTCGAAGCGGCCGGGGCGCAGCAGCGCCGGGTCGAGCACGTCGGCCCGGTTGGTCGCGGCGATCACGATGACGCCCTCGGAGCCGGTGAAGCCGTCCATCTCGGTGAGGATCTGGTTGAGCGTCTGCTCGCGCTCGTCGTGCCCGCCCATGCCGCCGCCGGCGCCGCGCTGGCGGCCGATGGTGTCGATCTCGTCGATGAAGATGATCGCCGGGGCGACCTTGCGGGCCTCGGCGAACAGTTCGCGGACCCGGCTGGCGCCGACGCCGACGATCATCTCGATGAACTCGGAGGCGGAGGCGGAGAAGAACGGCACGTCCGCCTCGCCGGCCACGGCCCGGGCCAGCAGGGTCTTGCCGGTGCCGGGCGGGCCGCTGAGCAGCACCCCGCGCGGCATCTTGGCACCGAGCTTGCGGTAGCGCTCGGGGTGCTTCAAGTAGTCGACCACTTCGGTGAGTTCGGCCTCGACCTCGTCGATGCCGGCCACGTCGGCGAAGGTGGTGCGCTTGCCCTGGTCGGCGGTGACCGGCTTGGGCGGGGCCTTGCGGCCGAGCGGTCCGCCGCCGAGCCCGCCGGCCATCCGACGGGCCAGCAGCACCCAGATGAAGACCAGCAGCAGCATCGGGGCGAGCGAGAGCAGCAGGTTGGTCAGGAAGCTGCGCTGCTGGACCGGGGAGGTGGCGGTGACCTCGACGCCCTGCTGCTGCAGGGTGGTCCACAGGTTGTCGCCCGCGAAGGAGGGGCGCTGGGTGTCGAAGTCGGTGTAGTCGCCCTTGCCGCCGTCGGGTTTGGGCTGGGCGCTCTTGAGGGTGCCCTCGATCGCGTCGCCCTTGGAGTAGATCTTGGTGATGTTGCCCTTGTTCAGCTGGTTGTTGAACTCGGTGTAGGAGATCGTGGTGGCGCCCTCGTTGCCGAAGAACGACAGCAGCAGGTCGGAGATCAGGAACACCACGAGTGCGGTCAGGACGAGGCCCGCCCAGCCGCCGGGCATCCGGCGGCGGGGCGGCGGCGGGGGCGGGGCGCCCTCGGACCGCCAGGGCTGGTCGGGGGTCTGGCGCGGCGGCACGGGTTCGGTCACCCACCGGACGATACGGACAGCCACTGGGGCGGGCCAACCGCAACGCCGCGCCGGACCGTCCGTACGGCCGCACCGACGCCTCCGACCAGCGGATATGACCTCCTGTCAGTGGGCTACGCCGCGCCGCCCGGCCACTCCTCCGCGGTCAGCGCGAACCGCTCGTGGTCGCGCCAGTCCCCCTGGAGGAACAGCATCCGCGGGGTGTAGCCCTCGTGCCGGAAGCCCAGCCGCTTGGCCAGCGCGATCGAGCGCTCGTTCTCCGGCTGCACGTTGATCTCCAGCCGGTGCAGGCCCAGCCCGTCGGCCGACTGCGGGGCGAAGCAGCGGTCCAGGACCAGCCGCAGGCCCTCCGTCATCCGCCCGGTGCCGGCGTACGGCAGGTACGAGTCGTAGCCCAGCGAGGCGTTGCAGAACCGGCCCATCACGATGTTGGCGACGTTCACCTTGCCGACCAGCCCGCCGCTCTCCCGGTCGAGGATCAGGAACGTGCGCAGGCCGGCGCCCTGGCGTCCCAGCAGCTCGGGCAGCCCGTCCGGCTCGACCGGGTTCCACCGTCCGATGTGATCGGCGGACCGGCGGACCGCCTCCGCGTACACAACCTCGTCCTCGGCCCTCGGGGCCCTGATCATCACTCGCACGGCGACATCATCTGGCATGCCGACATCATCCGGCACCGCGAAGCCCGTCGGACACGGCGGCACCCACCGTCCCACCGGCGTCGCCCCGGACACGCGTGCGGCCCGCCGCCCGGAGGACTCCGGACGACGGGCCGCAACAGCGGGAAACCGAGGACTACAGCAGGTCCTTGAACTCCTTGGGCAGTTCGAAGTCGGCCGGGCCCTTGCCCGCGCCGAGACCGAACGCGCCGCCGCCGTCGGCCGGGCCCTGGTCGGCGCCCGGGCCGAGCGCGCGGCGCTCGGCGGCCGCGGCCTCCTCCTGGGCCCGCTTCAACGGGTTGCCGCTCTTGCGCTTGCCCTTGGCCTGCGGGGCCTTCTTGCCGGACTTCTTGGCGCCGCCGCCCATGCCCGGGATCCCCGGCATACCGGGCATGCCCTTGCCGGAGGCCATCGCGGACATCATCTTGCGGGCGTCGAAGAACCGCTCGACCAGGTTCTTGACCTCGCCGACCTGGACGCCCGCGCCCTTGGCGATGCGGGCCCGGCGGGAGCCGTTGATGAGCTCCGGCTCGGCGCGCTCGGTCGGGGTCATCGACTTGATGATCGCGCCGACCCGGTTGACGTCCTTGTCGTCGATGTTGTTGATCTGCTCGCGGATCTGGCCCATGCCGGGCAGCATGCCGAGCAGCTTGGAGATCGAGCCCATCTTCTGGACCTGCTCCAGCTGGGACAGGAAGTCGTCCAGCGTGAAGGCCTTCGGGCCGCCGCGCAGCTTGGCGGCGATCTTCTCGGCCTCGGCCTGCGAGAAGGTCTGCTCGGCCTTCTCGATCAGCGAGAGGACGTCGCCCATGCCCAGGATGCGCGAGGCCATCCGGTCCGGGTGGAAGGCGTCGAAGTCGTCGACCTTCTCGCCGTTGGAGGCGAACATGATCTGGCGGCCGGTGACGTGCGCGACCGACAGGGCGGCGCCACCGCGGGCGTCGCCGTCGAGCTTGGAGAGCACGACACCGGTGAAGTCGACGCCTTCGAGGAAGGCCTGCGCGGTGGTGACCGCGTCCTGGCCGATCATCGCGTCGACGACGAACAGGACCTCGTCCGGGTTCACCGCGGCGCGGATGTCGGCGGCCTGCTGCATCAGCTCGGCGTCGATGCCCAGGCGGCCGGCGGTGTCGACGACGACGACGTCGTACTGCTTCTGCTTGGCGTACTCGATCGAGTCCCGGGCGACCTGCACCGGGTCGCCGACGCCGTTGCCCGGCTGCGGGCCGTAGAAGGCCACGCCGGCGCGGTCGGCGACCACCTGGAGCTGGTTGACCGCGTTGGGGCGCTGGAGGTCGCAGGCGACCAGCAGCGGGGTGTGCTTCTGCTGCTTCAGCCAGTGGCCGAGCTTGCCCGCCAGGGTGGTCTTACCGGCACCCTGCAGACCGGCGAGCATGATGACCGTCGGGCCGTTCTTGGCGAACCGCACCCGGCGGGTCTCGCCACCGAGGATGGCGATGAGCTCCTCGTTGACGATCTTGATGATCTGCTGTGCCGGGTTCAGCGCACCGGAGACCTCGACGCCGGCCGCACGCTCCTTGACCTGCTTGATGAAGGCCCGGACGACCGGCAGCGCGACGTCCGCCTCCAGCAGCGCGATGCGGATCTCGCGGGCGGTGGCGTCGATGTCCGCCTCGCTCAGGCGGCCCTTGCCCCGGAGGTTCTTGAACGTCGCTGCGAGGCGATCGGAAAGGGTGTCGAACACGTCGTCGCGGGTCCTCTGCGGCATCGGTATCGGTACGGTCGTCGTCCCCAGGGTATCCGGCCGCCCCGGGTACGGTCTCCACCCCCGGGCGAGCGGCCCTCCGCCGCCCGTGCGGGAGGCCCTCGGCCGCCCGTGCGGGAGGCCCTCAGCCCAGCGCCGAGCGGACCGCCGCCGCCACCTCCCGGGCCCGCTCGGCGGCCAGCGGCAGGCCGGCCGGATCGGTCAGGTAGAAGGAGTCGACGGCCTCCGCCCCCAGCGTGGAGACGTGCGCGGTGCGCACCCGCACCCCCGCCCCGTCCAGCGCCCGGCCGATCCGGTGCAGCAGCCCGGGGGCGTCGTGCGCCCGGACCTCCAGCACGGTCGCGGTCGCCGAGGCCACCGCGGGCGCCACCGTGACCAGCGGCGGCGGGGTCGGGATGCCCTTGCGGCGCGGGGCGGCGGCGTCCCGCTCGGCGAGCCGGCGGGAGACGTCCAGCGAGCCGTCCAGCGCCCGGCGCAGGTCCGCGCGCAGCCGGGCCGCCTCCGGCAGCTCGCCGAACTCGGCCGCCACCCGCCAGGACAGCAGCAGCACCGGGCCGGCGCCGATCGGGTCCAGCTCGCGCAGGCCCGCCGAGCGGACGGTCAGCCGGTGCAGCGCCAGCACCCCGGCGACCGTGCCGAGCAGCCCGGGCCGGTCCGGGACGGCCAGGTTCAGCTCGACGCCCATCGGCTCGGTGCCCGGGTCCGCCCCCTCGGCCTGGGCCAGCAGCGACAGCGCAGGGGCGCCGGTGCGGGCGGCCTCGACCGCCAGCCGCTCCTGCTCCGCGCCGGGCTCCGCCTCCACCGGCGCGGCCCCGCCGCCGGCCAACTGCACGGCGACCCGGGCCACCAGGCCGTCCACCAGGGAGGCCCGCCAACTGCTCCACGCGGCCGGGCCGGTGGCCAGCGCGTCGGCCTCGGTGAGGGCGTGCAGCAGTTCCAGCTCCGGCAGGGTGCCGACCGCCTTGGTGATCGTCTCGACGGTGGCCGGGTCGTCCGGGTCGCGCCGGGTGGCGGTGTCCACCAGCGTCAGGTGGTGGCGGACCAGCACCGCCAGGGTCTCGGTGTCCTCGGCGGGGAAGCCCATCCGCACGGCCAGGTCGCGGACGATCACCTCGCCGGCCTCGCTGTGGTCGCCGGGCCAGCCCTTGCCGAGGTCGTGCAGCAGCGCGGCCACCAGCAGCAGGTCCGGTCGGGCCACCCGGCGGGTCATCGCGGCGGCCCGGACCGCCGTCTCGACCAGGTGCCGGTCCACCGTCCAGCGGTGCACCGCGTTGCGCTGCGGACGGCAGCGGACCCGCTCCCAGTCCGGCAGCAGCCTGGTCACCAGCCCCTCCGCCTCCAGCGCCTCCCAGACCGGGACGGCCGCCTCCCCCGCCCCCAGCAGGGTCACCAGCTGCTCGCGCGCCTCGTCCGGCCAGGGCACCGGCAGCGGGCGGCACTCGGCGGCCAGTCGGCGCACCGTCGCGTACGAGACGGTCAGCCCGTTCTGCGCGGCGGCGGCCGCGGCGCGCAGCGGCAGCACCGGGTCGGCGGCCGGACGGGCGGCCTGGGCGAGCACCGCCTCGCCGTCCTGCTCGACCACGCCCTCGGCGAGCGGGCGGCGGGCGACGGCGCCCCGGGCCACCGCGCCGGCGCCCCGCCCGGCGCCGGTGAACGGGAAGCCCAGCCGGACCGCCCGGCGGCCGCGGCCGGAGCGGGCGGCGAGCACCCGGTCGACCGCCCGCCAGGTGACGTCGCTCGCGTAGGCGATGGTCCGGGCGGCCTCGTAGACCTGGCGCAGCAGGGTGTCGGCGTCCAGCACGCCGAGCCGCTCGGCGACCTGGTCCTGGTCCTGGAGGCCGAGCCGCTCGGTGGCCCGGCCGGTGACCAGGTGCAGCGCGTCGCGGACGTCGGCGAGGCGCAGGGCGGCGGTGTCCAGGCCGTCCCGGGGCGCGTCGGCCAGCCAGGTGGCGGCGACGGCGTCCAGCGCGACCAGGTCGCGCAGACCGCCCCGGGCCTCCTTGAGGTCGGGCTCCAGCAGGAAGGACAGTTCGCCGTGCCGCTCGGCCCGCTCCCGGCCCAGCTCGCGCAGTTCGGGCAGCCGCACGGGGGCGCTCGCGCGCCAGTCGGTGAACACCGCGGACCGCAGCGCGGCGGTGAGGTCCCGGTCCCCGGCCAGGTGCCGGGCGTCCAGCAGGCCGAGCTGGGCCTTGAGGTCGGCGGCGGCCACCGCCCGGGCCTCGGCGACGGTGCGCACCGAGTGGTCGAGCTTGGCACCCGTGTCCCAGACCGGGTACCAGATCCGCTCCGGCAGCTCGCGCGGGACCGGGCCGGAGTGCAGCAGCAGGACGTCCAGGTCGCTGCGCGGGGACAGCTCGCCCCGGCCGTAGCCGCCGACGGCGACCAGCGCGACGCCGGACGCCGGCGCCCCGGCGTCGGCGAGCAGCGCGGCCAGCCAGTCGTCGGTGAGCCGGGCGAGCGCGGCCCGGCGCGGGCGGCCGGTCAGCCCGGGCCGCTCCAGCAGCGCGGTCCTTGCCGCCGCGTGGCCGAGGGGGTCGGAGGGGCTGGTCTCGGTGGTCATGCGCGTGGGTCCCGTCCGTGGTGCGGATGAGCCGTCGTGGGGGCCGGCCGGTGGGGCTGGGCCGTCGCGGGGCCGAGCCGTCGTACGGCTGAGCGGGGATGCGCCGACGGGCGGACCCGCGCCCCGGGCAGGGGGCGGATCCGCCGGATCGGTCAGTGCCTCACAGGGCGTCCGGGCCGCGTTCGCCGGTGCGGACCCGGACGGCGGTGTCGACCGGGACGCTCCACACCTTCCCGTCGCCGATCTTGCCGGTGCGGGCGGCCTTCACCAGGACGTCGATCAGGTCGTCGGCGTCCTCGTCCTCGACCAGGACCTCGATCCTGACCTTCGGTACCAGGTCGACGGTGTACTCGGCGCCCCGGTAGACCTCGGTGTGGCCGCGCTGGCGGCCGTAGCCGCTGGCCTCGGTGACGGTCAGGCCGTGGACCCCGAAGGCCTGCAGCGCGGCCTTCACCTCGTCCAGGCGGTAGGGCTTGATCACGGCGGTGATGAGCTTCATCAGGCGTCGACCTCGGTCTTCTCAACGGACGTCCCGACGGACGTGTCGGCGGACTTTCCGGCGGGCGGGTCGGCGGGCTTCCCGGCGGGCTTCCCACCGGACGCGGCACCGGCGCCCACGGTCGGGAGCGCCCGGGCCAGCCCCGCGCCGACGGCGCTGAAATCGTAGGCGGACTCGGCGTGTTCGGCCTGGTCGATGCCGGCCACCTCGACCTCCTCGGGGACCCGGAAGCCGACCAGCTTGTCGACCGCCTTGGCCAGCAGCCAGGACAGCACGAAGGAGTACGCGGCGACCACCGCCACGCCCATCGCCTGCTTGCCGAGCTGGCCGAGCCCGCCGCCGTAGAACAGGCCCTTGGCGGTCTGGCCGACCCCGCCGGTGGCGAACAGGCCGATCAGCAGCGAGCCGATCGCCCCGCCCACCGCGTGCACGCCGACCACGTCGAGCGAGTCGTCGAAGCCCCAGCGGTACTTGAGCGAGACGGCGGCGGCGCAGACGGCGCCCGCGACCAGGCCGATCGCCACCGCGCCGAGCGGGCTGACCGAGCCGCAGGCCGGGGTGATCGCGACCAGCCCGGCCACCGCGCCGGAGGCGGCGCCCAGCGTGGTGAACGCGCCGTGCTTGAGCTTCTCGAAGACCAGCCAGCCGACCAGCGCCGCACCGGTGGCGACCTGGGTGTTCACCATCGCCATCGCGGCCACGCCGTTGGCGGCCAGCGCCGAGCCCGCGTTGAAGCCGAACCAGCCGAACCAGAGCAGCCCGGAGCCGAGCATCACCAGCGGCAGGCTGTGCGGGCGCATCGGGTCCTTCTTGAAGCCGACCCGCTTGCCCAGCACCAGGCAGAGCGCGAGGCCCGCGACACCGGCGTTGATGTGCACGGCCGTGCCGCCGGCGAAGTCGATCACGCCGTTGCGGTCGCCCAGCCAGCCGCCGTTGCCGTTGTCGAAGAAGAACACCCAGTGCGCGACCGGGAAGTAGACCACCGTCACCCAGAGCGCGATGAACAGGCCCCAGGCGGAGAACTTGGCCCGGTCCGCGATCGCACCGCTGATCAGCGCCGGGGTGATGATCGCGAACATCAGCTGGAAGACCGCGAACGCCGTGACCGGGATCGATCCGGTGAGTTCGTTCAGCCCGATGTTGCGCATCCCGAGGAAGTCCAGGTTGCCGATCAGACCGGCGAAGGAGTCGGGCCCGAAGCTGAGCGAGTAGCCGTAGAGCACCCAGAGCACGCTGACGATGCCGAGCGAGAGGAAGCTCATCGCCAGCATGTTCAGTGTGCTCTTGGCCCTGACCATGCCCCCGTAGAAGAAGGCCAGGCCCGGGGTCATCACCATGACCAGGGCCGCACTGATGAGTACGAAGGCGGTGTCGCCCGCGCTGAAGCCGTCCGGCATCGGCGTCTCCTCTGCGTGAGTGCCGCTCCACCCCCGGGTACCTGTCCCGTGCCACCCGGGGTGGCGGCGATGAAGAGGAGAGTGCCGAAGGCTGGTTTCGGCCAGTGCGACCGGTTGTTTCGCGGCCGTGACGCGTGCGTCGCGCGGGTTACGGGCACGTGAACCGCGGCCCGGACGCGGGGCCGGATGGGTTACCGTGCCGCCTCACCGCACCGTCCGGTACCGCCTCACCGCACTGCCCGGTACCGCCTCACCGCAGCGCCCGGGCCGCCCCGGACGTGGGGCCCCGCCCGGGGGGGGGGGGGGGCCGCCCGGGGGGGGGGGGCCCCCCCCGGGCGCGGGTCGCACCCACCCCCCAAAAGCGTGCGGATGGCGCCCACCCCCCCC
>NZ_JBHYGR010000043.1:16363-24367 GCF_042738155.1 Kitasatospora sp. NPDC059088
CCGACCGGCACCCCCACCCCCCCCGCCCCGCACCCCCCCCACCCCCCCCCCCGGCCCCCCCCGCACGCCCCCCCCCCCGGCACCGCGGCGGCCGTCACGGTCGGTGGAGCCCCGCCGGAGTCGCTCAGACCACCGAGACGAACTCCGGGATGTCCTGGACCACCCGCTCCTTGAGCCGGCTCACCGCGTCCACGCCCTGGAACCGGGCCGCCGCGGCCTCCGTGGTCTTTCGCACCCGGGAGTTCAGCCGCTCCGAACGCACCTTGGTCGCGATGTCGACCGCCTGCTCGGCGTACCTCGCCGCCTCCTCGGCCTCCCGCTGCAGCAGGTGCACGCTGGCCATGCCGATCAGGTTGAAGGCGTACGACCGCACGTGGTCGTCGTCCTGCCGGAACAGGTCGACCGCGCGCTCCATCACCGGCGCCGACAGCGAGGCGTACAGCTGGGCGTTGTCCGAGTGGTACGCGAGGTCCCGGTAGGAGTGGGCGTTCTCGGCGTTCAGCTCGGCCGGCGAGAAGAACTTCAGCCAGTCCGGGTCGCCGTCACCGTCACGGATGTCGGTGAAGGTGTCCTCGGACAGCCGGATCGCCCGGGCGCAGCGGTTGATCTCGCCGATGGTGGCGTAGGCGCGCGCCTCCATCGCGTACAGCAGGGACTGCTGGCGCGGGGTGGCGGTGTCCCGGCTGCCGTACTGCGCCAGGTGGATCAGCTCCAGGGCGTCCTCGCCCCGGTTGAGGTGGATCATCTGGCGGCTCATGTCGGTGAGGATCAGCGCGCCGAAGGGGCGGTCGCCGGCCTCCTTGGCCGCGTGCAGCGCCAGCACGTAGTACTTCTGCGCGCTCGGGTGCATCCCGACGTCGTACGACATCCACCCGGCCAGGTGGGCGAGTTCGGCGGTGAGCCGGAACAGCCGCTTGGTGGTGTCCTCGCTGTACGTCTCCTGCAGCAGGTCGGTGACCTCGTGGAGCTGGCCGACCACGGCCTTGCGGCGCAGCCCGCCGCCGTTCTGGGCGTCCCACTGACGGAACATGACCGTGGTCTGCTCCAGCAGTTCCAGCTCCGGCTCGGAGAGCCGGCCGGTGAACGCCTCGCCGCCGTTGGCCGCGGTGAGGATCGGGGTGGGGACGCCGGTCGGGCCGGGCGTGAGCCAGCGCTGCATCGGCTCGATCAGCGCGGCGCCGGCGGTCAGCGCGAGGGAGGTGCCGAGGAAGCCCCGGCGGTTGAGCATCAGGTCGCTGCGGGAGTAGTCGCTGATCAGCTGGACGGTCTGCGGGGCGCTCCACGGCAGGTCGACGCCGCCGCCGACGGTGGAGACCGGGACGGCGGCGCGCAGGCCGAGGTCCTCGACCGAGACCACCGAGCCGAAGCGCTCCGAGAACAGCTCGGACATGATCTTGGGGATCGGCTCGCGCGGCTGTTCCCCGTCGAGCCAGCGGCGCACCCGGGAGGTGTCGGTGGACACGTGGTGGGCGCCGATCTGCCGGGCCCGGCGGTTGACCTGGCGGGCCAACTCACCCTTGGACCAGCCGCTGCGGGCGAACCACGTGGTCAGCTTCTCGTTGGGTTGCTTCTCTGCCATGGGAACGTCCCCATCCCGCCCGGCCCCTGCGGGGCCCCCGATCGTGACCGCCCGACGGTTGCGGGCTCTTGCCAGACGTGCCGTGCCTGAGGTGTCGCGGTGCCGCCCGTCCTGCCCTCGCGGTACCGCTCGTCGTACTGGTGTGCCATCGTCCCGGACGGTCCGTCAGATCCCCAACTCCCGTTCCCCGACGGCTCGGAGCAGGCGCTTCGACGACGTCCGTGTGCTGAACGTAGTGCCCCGTGAGGCACCCGTGGGAGCGCCCCTGGCGAAACGCCACCTTTCGCCACCCCCAGGAGTGAACCGAACCCCGGGGGCACACGCTTGACTGGGTAGTCGCGACGGTCCGGCATATGCGGGCCGCCAAGTCCCCCGGCCAACCCCGGCAGACCCGGCAGACTCCGCAATCCATCGCAGTCCCAGGCGAGTTCGGCGCCCACTCGGGACGGCAACCGTCCCGCGCACACGACGATCCGGCATCGGCGCCGCCCTCACAAGGCGGCGCCCGAGGCACACCGCCACAACAGGCGCACGCCAAGCGCTGCGCGCCGCCACCGCACCACGCACCACACACCGGACAATCAACACACAGTCACCGTCCCGTAACCATCGGCAACGAGAACCTGTTGGGGGAGGCATGGACAACCTGTTCGGCGAACTTCGACTGGGGCACCTGCGGCTGGCACCGCTGGGCGCGCGCCGCCGCACCAAGGTCACCGCGTCCCGGGCCGCCGCGGAGTACACCGGCCGCTGGGGCTGGACCGTCGCCACCGGCGAACCGGCCGCCGGCGCCACCGCCCCGACCCGCTGTCCCTGCGGCTCCCGCCGCTGCGCCGCCCCCGGCCTGCACCCCGTGCCCGGCACCACCGGGCCGGCCGACGCCGCCGACGCCGAGGGCTCGGTGCTGTTCCCCACCGGCCGCGCCTTCGACGTGCTGGACGTCCCCGAGCCGGCCGGCCTCCAGGCCCTGGTCCGGCTGGAGCGGATGGGCACCCAGGTCGGCCCGGTACTGGCCCCGCCCACCGGCCGACTGCAGTTCCTGGTCTCCGCCGGCACCGCCCGCCGACTGCCCGACCTGCTGTACCGGATGGGCTGGGACGACGCCGCGCTCGACCTCACCTGCCACGGCGAGGGCAGCTACGTCGCCGCCCCGCCCACCGTGCTCGGCGAGCTCGGCCCGGTCCGCTGGCTGCGCCGCCCCACCCGCGACAACGCCGGCTGCCCGCCCGAGGCCCGGCTGCTGCTCGGCACCCTCGCGTACGCCTGCCACCGCAGCCGCGAGCGCACCGCCGAGCCCGCCTGGATCGCCTCGTAGGACTCCTCTCGGACGCCGAACGTCGGACGCCGGACGCCGGACGCCGGCACCCGCCCCCGGCCTCCCCGGACCCCGGACAGGCGAAAGGGCCCGCCCCCGAAGGAGCGGACCCCGACCGACGGGAAGTCCCGGTCAGTCCCCGATCAGCGCGTCCACGAACGCACCCGGCTCGAACGGCGCCAGATCGTCCGCGCCCTCGCCCAGACCGATCAGCTTGACCGGCACGCCCAGCTCGCGCTGGACCGCGACCACGATGCCGCCCTTGGCGGTGCCGTCCAGCTTGGTCAGCACGATGCCGGTGATGTCCACCACCTCGGCGAACACCCGGGCCTGGATCAGGCCGTTCTGACCGGTGGTGGCGTCCAGCACCAGCAGCACCTCGTCCACCGGGCCGTGCTTCTCGACGACCCGCTTGACCTTGCCCAGCTCGTCCATCAGGCCGGTCTTGGTGTGCAGCCGGCCGGCGGTGTCGATCAGCACCGTGTCGACGCCCTCGGCGATGCCCTCCTTGACCGCGTCGAACGCGATGGAGGCCGGGTCGCCGCCCTCCGGGCCGCGCACGGTGCGCGCACCGACCCGCTCGCCCCAGGTCTGCAGCTGGTCCGCGGCGGCGGCGCGGAAGGTGTCGGCCGCGCCGAGCACCACGGTGCGGCCGTCGGCGACCAGCACGCGCGCCAGCTTGCCGGTGGTGGTGGTCTTGCCGACGCCGTTGACGCCGACGACCAGGACCACGGCCGGGCCCTCCTCGTGCTTGGTGGAGCGGACGGTGCGGTCGGCGTCCTTGCCGACCAGCTCGACCAGCTCCTCGCGCAGCAGGGCGCGCAGCTCGTCGGGGGTACGGGTGCCGAGCACCTTCACCCGGGTGCGCAGCCGCTCGACCAGCTCCTGGGTCGGGGCGACGCCGACGTCCGCGGTGAGCAGGGTCTCCTCGATCTCCTCCCAGGTGTCCTCGTCCAGGTGCTCGCGGGAGAGCAGCGAGAGCAGGCCCTTGCCCAGCGAGTTCTGCGAGCGGGAGAGCCGGGAGCGGAGCCGGACCAGCCGGCCGGCGGTGGGCTCGGGGACCTCGACGGCGGGCGCCGCCTCGGCCTCGGCCGGGGCCTCGACCACCACCTCCTCGGCGGGCTCGACGGCCTCGGGGAGCGGCACCTCCTCGACGGTACGGCGGGGCTCCTCGGTCGGCGGCGCGGCCTCCTCGCCGACCTGGGGCTCCTGCGGGGTGGTCTTCGGCGCCGTGATGACCGGCGCCTGCGACTTCGGGGGCAGCTGCTGGCGTCGTCTGCCGGAAACGACGAGGCCCGCGATCGCGCCGACGGCGACCACGGCGATGACTACGGCAAGGATCACGTATTCCACATCAATCTCCTTCACTGGATCCCACGACAGAGTGATCCTTCGGTCACCGACGCACGGGGCGCCGCCGCCTCCCTTACGCTGGCCGCGTGCCACCCGGCACCGGTCAGGGCTTGGCCGTCATGAGGTCGTCAAGCGGCTGAGTGAGAAGCCCCCTCGCGCGCGAGGGGGAGGAGTCACAACCCGACCAGTATCCGTGATCGGGTCGTCCGGGAGCATCTGCCCCGGCGTGGGCCGTTGGATCAGACCATCGGCCCTGAGGTGATCGCCTCGTCGTGCTGCCGGGGAGGCACCGAGAGTGCTTTCCGCTCCCGGTGCCCCTCGCGCAGCCGCTGGCTGATCACCTGGGAGATCCCGTCGCCCTTCATGGTCACGCCGTACAGGGCGTCGGCGGACTCCATGGTCAGCTTCTGGTGGGTGATCACGATCAGCTGGGAGCTCTCCCGGAGCTCCTCCATGATCCCGACCAGCCGGCGCAGGTTGGTCTCGTCCAGCGCCGCCTCCACCTCGTCCATCACGTAGAACGGGCTGGGCCGGGCCTTGAAGATCGCCACCAGCAGGGCCACCGCGGTCAGCGAGCGCTCGCCGCCGGACAGCAGCGACAGCCGCTTGACCTTCTTGCCGGGCGGACGGGCCTCCACCTCGACCCCGGTGGTGAGCATGTCGTCCGGGTCGGTCAGCACCAGCCGCCCCTCGCCGCCGGGGAAGAGCCGGGCGAAGACGCCCTCGAACTGGGCGGCGGTGTCGTGGTAGGCGGCGCTGAACAGCTGCTCGACCCGCTGGTCCACGTCCCGGACGATGTCCAGCAGGTCGCGCCGGCCGCGCTTGAGGTCGTCCAGCTGCTCGCCGAGGAAGGTGTGGCGCTCCTCCAGCGCGGCGAACTCCTCCAGCGCCAGCGGGTTGACCTTGCCCAGCTGCTGGTACGCCTTCTCGGCGGCCCGCAGCCGCTTCTCCTGCTCGGCCCGGACGTACGGGTACGGCTCCCCCGGCTCCTGCCCGTCCTCCGCCGCCGAGGGCGGGACGGGCCGGTCCGGCCCGTACGAGGCCAGCAGCTCGCCGCCGTCGATGCCGAACTCCTCCAGCGCGCGGGCCTCCAACTGCTCGATCCGCAGCCGCTTCTCGGCCCGCAGCACCTCGTCCCGGTGCCCGGCGTCGACCAGCTTGTCCAGCTCCTCCTTGAGCCCGCGCCCGTGTTCGCGGTGCTCCCGGAGCTCGCGCTCCCGCTCGGTGAGCGCCTGTTCGACGGCCGCCCGCCCGGCATCCGCGCGGGCCAGCGAGACCTCCAGGCAGGCGAGCAGCTGCCGGGCGCCCGCCGCGACGGCGTTCGCCACCCGGGCGTCGTGCTCGGCGCGCCGGCAGCGCTCGGCGGTCCGGGCGCGCGCCTCGCGCTCGGCGCGGGCGGCCCGGTCCAGCTGGTCGGCCCGGCCGGTCAGGGCGCGGACCCGCTCCTCGTGGGTGCGCACCGAGAGCCGGGCCTCCAGTTCGGCCTGCCGGGCGGCCGAGGCGGCCTCGGTGAGCCGCTGCTGCTCGGCCCGGTCCGGCTCGTCCTCCCCCGCGTCCGCCGACTCCTCGGCGACGGCCAGCCGTTCGGCCAGTTCCTCGGCGACGGCCAGCCGTTCGGCCAGTTCCTCGGCGGCGGCGAGCAGTTCGGCCAGGCCCTGTTCGGCCCGCGCGGCGGCGGCCGAGAGCCGTTCGGCCTCCCCGGCGGCGGCCCGGGCCTGCCCGCCGAGCCGGCCGAGCGAGCCCGCCACCCGGGCCCGTTCCTGCTCGGCCTGCCGTCGCCGTTCGCCGAGCCGCTCCAGTTCGGCGGCCGACTCGGCGCGCAGTGCGGTGAGTTCGGCCAGCCGCCCGGCCGACTCGGCGCAGCGCAGGTCGACCTCCGTGATCGCCCGGGCGGCCCGGTCCACCGCCGCCCGGGTCTCCAGCTCGCTGGGCGCGCCGGCGGAGCCGCCCTGGGCGAAGCCGGCGCCCAGCCGGTCGCCCTCGGCGGTGACGGCGGACAGTCCGGGGCGTTCGGCGACCAGGCGCAGCGCCTGGTCCAGGTCGGCGACCACGGCCACCCCGGCCAGCCGGTTGTGCACGGCGGCGAGCAACTCGGGCGGCCCGTCGACCAGTTCGGCGGCCCAGCGGACTCCTTCGGGCAACTCGCCCTCGGTCCGGGGCAGTTCGGCGGCACCGGCGACCAACAGTGCGGCCCGCCCGGCGTCCTGGGCGCGCAGCAGTCGCAGCGCCCCGGCGGCGGCGCCGGGCGAGTCGACCGCCACGGCGTCGGCGGCCGCGCCGAGCGCGGCGGCGAGCGGCACCTCGTGGCCGGGTTCGATCCGCAGCAGCGCGGCGGCCGGGCCGAGCACGCCGGCCAGTCGCTCCCCCGCGTCCAGCAGCGCGCCGGTGCCGTCCTTGCGGCGCAGTCCGAGCGAGAGCGCCTCGTGCCGCGCGGTCAGCGCGGCCCGCTCGCGTTCGGCGGCTCCGGCCGCCTCCCGGGCCGCCGCCAGCTCCCGTTCGACCTCGGCCAGCCGGGCCCGGGCCCGCCGGTAGCCGTCCTCGGCCCGTCCGTCCTCGACGGCCGAGCCGTCCACCTGCTGCTGGAGCTCGTCCAGTTCGCCCTGGGCGGCCCCGGCGCGCAGCAGGGCCTCGTCCCCGGCCTCGGTGAGCCGGCCGAGTTCGGCCTGCGCCGAACCGGCCCGGGATCGGGCGGCGGCGGCCTGCCCCTGGAGCCGGGCCAGGCCCTCCCGGCGGTCGGCGATGGCCCGGGTGGCGTCCCGCAGCCGGCGTTCCTCGGCGGCCAGCGCGGATTCGAGTCCGCTCTTGTGCTCGACCGCCTCGGCCAGCGCGTACTGGGCCTCCTCCAGTGCCTCGGCGAGTGCGGCCTCCTCCTCGCGGACCCGTTCGGCCTCCCGCTCCAGCTCCTCCGGGTCCCGGCCGCGGCGTTCCTCGACCGTGCCCCCGGCGACGGCGTGCCGGGCCCGGGCCTCGGCCAGTCCGATCGTGCCGCGGGTGCGTTCGGCGAGCGCGGAGAGCCGGTACCAGGTCTGCCGGGCGGCCTCCAGGCCCGGCCCGAGCTGCTGGACCTGCGCCTCCAGCACGCGTTCGCGCTGCACCGCCCGGGCCAGTTCCTGTTCGACGGTGGTCCGGCGCAGCCGCAGGGCCAACTCGTCGGCGACCTCGGCCTCGACGGCCCGGCGCAGGGCCAGCAGGTCGTCGGCGAGCAGCCGCAGCCGGGCGTCGCGCAGGTCCGCCTGGATGCCGGCGGCCCGGCGGGCGACCCTGGCCTGCTTGCCGAGCGGGCCGAGCTGGCGGCGCAGTTCGGCGACCAGGTCCTGGACCCGGTTGAGGTTGGCCTGCATCGCGTCCAGCTTCCGCAGCGCCTTCTCCTTGCGCTTGCGGTGCTTGAGGACGCCGGCCGCCTCCTCGATGAAGGCGCGCCGGCCCATCGGGTCGGCGTGCAGGACGGAGTCGAGCCGGCCCTGCCCGACGATGACGTGCATCTCGCGGCCGATGCCGGAGTCGGAGAGCAGTTCCTGGATGTCCAGCAGGCGGCAGGTCTCGCCGTTGAGCGCGTACTCGCTGCCGCCGTTGCGGAACATGGTCCGGGTGATCGTCACCTCGGCGTAGTCGATCGGCAGGGCGCCGTCGGCGTTGTCGATGGTGAGGCTGACCTCGGCGCGGGCCCCCCGGGGGCGCCCCCCCGGCGCGCCGCCCAGGGAGACCTGCACAAGACACACGCCCCCCGCCCAGCGCCCCCCCCCCCCCCCCCCCCCCC
>NZ_JBHYGR010000043.1:24377-33993 GCF_042738155.1 Kitasatospora sp. NPDC059088
GGGGGCTCCCCCCCCGCGCGGCGGCGCGGCGGCGGGGGGCCGGGGGGGTGGCGGGGGGGGCGCGGCCCCCCGCGCCCGCCCCCGGGGCCCCCCCCCCGCTGGTCCCGGCGAAGATGACGTCCTCCATCTTGCCGCCGCGCAGGGACTTGGCGCCCTGCTCGCCCATCACCCAGGACAGCGCGTCCACCACGTTGGACTTGCCGGAGCCGTTCGGGCCGACCACGCAGGTGATGCCCGGTTCGAAGCGCAGGGTGGTGCTGGAGGCGAAGGACTTGAACCCGCGCAGCGTCAGACTCTTCAGGTGCACGCGGCCGGTCCCCTCATTCGCTCACGACGGGAACCGACTGTATCCGCAGTCCGACACGACGAAGGGACGCCACATCCGGGCGTCCCTTGCAAAGCTGCGTCCCTTTCGGGGCGGCTCAGTGCACAGCGGCGTCGATCTGGGAGGACCGGGGCGGGGCTCAGGTGAGCGCCGGCTCCCGCTGGTCCAGATCGATGCTGTTGAGCAGCGAGTGCTCGTCAGCGACAGCGGTGAGCGCGTCGTTCTCAGCCTGCATCCGAAGGAGCTCGGACTCAAGATCCTGGACGCGCTGCTGAAGCCGTCGCATCTCGGAGAGCATTCGCGGGTCGGGGCCGCCGACGTACCCGAGAAGCGCCTTTGCCATGATGAATGGTCCTCCACGCTGAGTGACCGAACCGGAACGGTACAGGTCTAGGGGGAAGGGGGACGCACGCGCGGCGCGCACCGGAAGTGCTGGCTGGGCACTACGGCACAACCGCCGTGAGCTGGGCTCACGAGAGCATGCGCCTGCCGGGGAACGCGATCGTGTGCGCGGGCTTCAAGCGTCTCACCAAAGACGGAAAGGGTCAACACGATCACCGCACGCTACCGCGCCCCTGTCACCTGCCCGGCGGTGTCGTCACGCCTGGGGGTCTCGGGCCCGGGTCCACCACGTGCTCGTGGATCATCGTTCGATGCGGAGTCAACCACGAGTCTGCCCGAATGGCAACCGTATGACACCGACGGTTGCCGATCATTTCCGGGGCGCGGCGGCGGCGCCCCGCGGGGAGACGGCTCAGCGGATCTCGAAACCCTCGTAACCTGCGCCGACGGCGGTCCAGATCTCCGTCACGCCGCTCACCGCGCCGGGCGTGTCGGGGCCGCGCAGCTGGGCCAGCAGCTGCTCGCAGTCGGCGGCCAGGCCCTCGGCCACCACCTGCACCCGGCCGTCGCCGAGGTTGCTCGCGTAGCCGGTCAGGCCGATCTCCAGCGCCCGCGCCCTGGTCCACCAGCGGAACCCGACCTGCTGGACCTTCCCCCGGACCCAGGCGGTCACCCGGACCGGTTCATCACTGTGGGCATCGCGACCGTGCATGCCCCCGACCCTAACGGGCCCCGGGGCAGGTCACCGCTCCAGGCCTGCCGGGGACGGCGAACGGCCCCGCCGGTCGGAACCGGCGGGGCCGTGGGGATCGCGGACGGATCAGCGGATCAGCGGGTCACCAGTCCCCGCCGCCGCCGCCGAAGTCGCCGCCGCTGCCACCGCCCCAGTCGCCGCCGCTGAAGTCGGAGGCGTTGAAGTCGGCGCCGGTGAAGTCGCCGCCCTCGTACTGGTCCTGGTAGCCGCCGTGGCCGCCCTCCATCATCGGGGCCGCCGCGTAGGCCGGGGAGCTCATCATCGAGCCGAGCATGGTGCCGACCAGCAGGCCGCCCAGCAGGCTGCCTCCGCCGAAGCCGCTGTAGTACCCGCCGGCGTACGGCGCGTAGGCCGGGCCCGCGTTCCAGTACGGCTGCGGGCCGTGCTCGGTGTCGACGGTGCGCACCGCCGGGTCGAGGCCGGCCGCGACGCGGTCCGCGTCGGCCTGGCAGACCGGGACGGGGCGGGCGGAGCCGCCGGCCGGGGCCCAGTCGACGTCCTTGACGGACGGGCCGTGCCGCGGGTCCATGAAGCACGGGGGGCGCCGCTCGGGCAGCGGGCGCTTCTCGCGCCGGGCGGCCAGGGTGGCCAGTTGGAACCGGCCCTCCTCGATCGCCTCGGTGACCTGCTTGACGTCCTCGGGCTTCTTCGCCTCCTCCATCAGCCGCTTGGACTTCTCGTACGAGTCCAGGGCGTGGCTGTAGTCGGTGCGCTGGGCGTCGTCGGCGTCGGCGGCACGCGGGTTGAAGTCGAGCCGCTCCAGCTCGACGCCGAAGGCGGTGATGTCCTCGTCGACGACGCGGCGCAGCTGCTCCAGCTCGGCCCGGGCCTGCTCCTCCTTGCGCTTCTTGGCGCGGCGGAAGAGGAAGAAGACACCGGCGCCGGCCAGGGCCAGCAGCAGGACCGGGATGATCACCCAGGCGATCGAGGTGCTGCTGTTGACCCCGCTGCCCTTGGTCTGCGGGGCGGCCTGGTCGACGAAGTCGTTCAGGGTGGCGTTGATGTCGCCCTTGTCGGCACGGTGGACGGCGCCCGCGATCCGGCTCGCCGCGCCGGCGCTCATCGCCCCGCGGTCCGAGTAGGCCAGGAAGTCGTCGTTGCCGTGCCAGACGGCGTAGACGCCGTCGATGCCTACCAGGGTGCGCAGGTCGGTGCCGATGGTGGCCTTGTTGGCCGCCTCGGGGACGACCGCGACGAAGATCGGCTTGTCGGCCTTCTCGATCTTCTTGGTCAGGGCGTCCGCCTGGGCCTGACTGAATCGGTCCTGCATCGCCGGGGCGACGTAGACCTGGCCCTTCTTGAGGGTGGCTGCGGCGTCGCTCAGACCGCCGGCGGCCGAGGCCGCCGGGGCGAACATGAGCAGCGCCCCGAGCAGCGCCGCCACCAGGGCAAGTGGCCCGGCGCCCCGGGAACGTCGTGCAAGGGTTCTCATAACCCCCGACGCTACCGTGACCAGCGGCGGAGCACGCCATACCCTTCGCATACTGGTGATGACAAGATTCCCCGCCGTCCGGCCGGACGGCTCCCCTTCTCGCGGATGACATTTCCCCGAGTCGACCCCGATACGCGTGGGGCGCGGGAACCACATGAGGCGGCCGGACGTACGTCCCGGCGGGCCCGGGGGCACCGTGGGGGCCGCTCCGGCCCGGTGCGAGGGGGCGTCCCGACCGTACCGCGCGACGGGGCAGACTGTTCCCGGACCGCCGGTCCCATTACTTCTTCTTGACCCAACTCCCGATCGGAGCGCTCGGTGATCATCGGCCTCGTCACGGCTGTGGCGGCATCCGCCTGCTACGGCACCGGCTCGGTCCTCCAGGCCGTCGGATCCCGCCGCTCGGCGCGGGAGGAGGCGGCCAAGGGCGCCGCCGGCTCGACCACCGGGCACGGTGGCCCGAGTCTGTCCTCCACCGCCAAGGCCGCCGTGACCTGGGAGTTCATCACCGGCACGGTGCTCGACCTGATCGGCTTCGGGCTCGGCGCGCTGGCCGCGCGGCTGCTGCCGCTGTTCCTCTCCCAGACCATCATCAGCGCCAACCTGGTGATCACCGCGGTGCTCAGCATCAAGCTGCTGGGCATCCGGCTCAAGCAGTTGGAGTGGGCCTCGATCGGCGTGCTCTGCTCGGCCCTGGTGCTGCTGGCGGTCTCGGCCGGCCCGGAGGGCGGCCACCACGCGTCGATGGCCTTCCACTGGGGGCTGCTGATCGTCACCACCGTGCTGCTGGCCGGCGGCAGTCTGCTGGTGCGCCGGATGGGCTCCAAGGGGGCGATCGTCGCCGGTCTGCTCTCCGGCCTCGGCTTCGGCGCGCTGGGCGTCGGGGTGCGCGTCCTGAACGGCGTGGAGCCCTTCGACCTGGTCCGGCTGATCTCCGACCCGGCGCTCTACGCGATCCTGGTCGGCGGCCTCGGCGGCATGTACGTGCACACCGTGGCGCTGCAGATCGGCTCGGTGAACGGCGCCACCGCCGCCCTGGTGGTCGGCGAGACGGTGCTGCCCGGCGCGATCGGCGTGCTCTGGCTCGGCGACTCCTCCAAGGCGGGCCTGGGCTGGCTCGGGGTGGTCGGCTTCCTGCTCGCGGTGGTCTCCGCGGTCGGTGTCGCCTACTTCGGCCAGGACACCCACGGCAACCCCGGCGGGACGCCCGCCGACCGTCCCGAACTCGCCCACAAGTAGCGGCGATCGGCCCCCGCTGCGTCAGTCCCCGCTGTGTCAGTCCCCGCTGCGGTCCCGCGGCACGCGCTGGCAGCGGGGGCAGAAGTAGCTGGACCGGTTCATCCAGGCGGCCCGCCGGATCGCGGTGCCGCAGCGGCGGCAGGGCTCGTCCTCGCGGCCGTAGGCGTCGAGGTCCCGGGAGAAGTAGCCGCTCTCGCCGTTCACGTTGACGTAGAGGCTGTCGAAGCTGGTGCCGCCCACGGCCAGCGCGGCCGTCATCACGGCCCGGGCGTTGGCCAGCAGCAGTTCGGACTGCGGGCGGGCGAGGGTCGCGGTCGGCCGGTCGTAGTGCAGCTTCGAGCGCCACAGCGCCTCGTCGGCGTAGATGTTGCCGACGCCGCTGATCAGGGTCTGGTCGAGCAGGGCGCGCTTGACGGTGGTGCGCTTGGCACGCAGCGCGGCGACGAAGGCCGCGTCGTCGAAGCGGGGGTCGAGCGGGTCGCGGGCGATGTGCGCGATGGAGAGCGGGGTGCCCTCGGCGTCCTCCTCGGCCTCCTCGACGGCCAGGCCCCCGAAGGTGCGCTGGTCGACGAAGCGCAGCTCGCGCCCGCCGTCGGCGAAGCGCAGCCGGACCCGCAGGTGGGTCTCGTCCGGCACCGCCGGGTCCTGGACGAGGAGTTGGCCGCTCATCCCGAGGTGGCCGATCAGCGAGGAGCCGGCGCCGGGGCCGCCCAGCGGCACCCAGAGGTACTTGCCGCGGCGCTGCGCGGCGCCGAGGACGGTGCCGGTCAGCCGGTCCGCGAAGTCGGCCGCGCCGCCGGGCTGGCGGCGGACCGCGCGCGGGTGCAGCACCTGGACGTCGGCGACGGTGCGCCCGGCGACCCAGTTCGCCAGACCTCGGCGGACGACCTCGACCTCGGGGAGTTCGGGCACGGGAACAGGCCTCCTGCGTACGACGATCCGGCAGGAGGCCAGGCTACTCGCCGGTCAGGCCCCGGCGGGCAGCCGGTCGGCGTACTTCTCCTTGATCGCGCGCCAGGCGCTCTCGGCGGCCTTCTGCTCGGCTTCCTTCTTCGAGCGGCCGACGCCGCTGCCGAAGTCCTCGCCGGCCACCCGGGCCGCCGCGGTGAAGGTCTTCTCGTGGTCCGGACCGGACTCCATGACCACGTACTCGGGCACGCCGATGCCCACCGAGGCGGTGAGCTCCTGGAGGCTGGTCTTCCAGTCCAGTCCGGCACCCAGCTGAGAGGACTCCTCGATCAGCGGGTCGAACAGTCGGTGGACGAACTCGGTCGCCGCGTCCAGGCCCTGGTCCAGGTAGACGGCCCCGATCACGGCCTCGACGGTGTCGGCGAGGATCGACGACTTGTCGCGGCCGCCGGTTCCCTCCTCACCCTTGCCGAGGCGGATGAAGGTGCCGAGCTCAAGGCCCCGGCCGACGTCCGCGAGCGCGCGGGAGTTGACCACCGCGGCGCGCAGCTTGGCGAGCGTGCCCTCCGGGACGTCCGGGTGGACGCGGTAGAGGGTGTCCGTCACCACCAGGCCCAGCACCGAGTCGCCGAGGAATTCCAGGCGTTCGTTGGTGGGCAGACCCCCGTTCTCGTACGCGTACGAGCGGTGGGTCAGGGCACGTACCAGAAGGGCGCGCTCGAGCGTGTACCCGAGGCGCCCTTCCAGGACGTCGTATTCGGTCGAAGCCGGCCCACCGGCCTTGCCGCTGCCCGAAGAACCCTTCGAGGCAGAGGACGCCTTGCGGGTGGAGTTACCGTCCGACATCGATCCGTGCACCCCGCCGATCAGACCGAGAGGACCTGGCGGCGGTTGTACGTGCCGCAGCTGGGGCACGCGATGTGGCCGAGCTTCGGCTCGTGGCAGCGGTCGCACGCCACGAGAGCCGGAACAACGGCCTTCCAGTTGGACCGACGGTGGCGCGTGTTGCTGCGCGACATCTTCCGCTTCGGAACAGCCACGGCTACTTCTCCTGGTTCTCGGCGGCACCCTCACGGGTGTCGCTGTTCTTGATCCCGTCACCCTCGTCGCCGGGGGCGGCGGAGAGTCCCTGCAGAGCCGCCCACCGGGGGTCGGCGGCGTCGTGGTGGTGCGCCGGGTCGTCGCTCAGGCGTGCTCCGCACTCGGAGCACAGGCCCAGGCAGTCTTCCTGGCACACCGGCTGCAGCGGCAGTGCGAGCACCACCGCGTCACGCAGCACCGGCTGGAGGTCGAACAGGTCGCCCTCCAGGCGGTAAGTCTCTTCTTCCGAGTCCTCGTCGAGGTCCTCGGTCCCGGTGGTCCGGGCGCGGTGACGCTCGTCGGACTCCGGGTAGTAGTACAGCTCCTGGAAGTCCACGTCGATGTCGAAGTCGACGGGCTCCAGGCACCGGACGCACTCGCCCTCGACGTGGGCGTCGGCGGTGCCGGTGACCAGCACGCCCTCGACCACGGACTCCAGGCGGAGCTCCAGCTCGATCGGGCTCTTCTCCGGGACGCCGATCACGTCGATGATCCCGAAGCCCTCGGGGGCCTCCAGGGTCCGGCTCACCTTACGCATCGAGCCCGGGCGACGGCCGAGCTCGTGCGTGTCGAACACGAGGGGGTCGCGGTGGTCGAGGCGGTTCAAGGTGTCCTGACTTCCATAGGGATCAACGCCGTGCCCCCCGTCACGCGCCGGCGTTGCGAGGGCAAGCCGACAGCCGGACATGGGGATGCCGGAGTGGTCAGACTACCGGAGTCTCCCGCCAGGCCCAACTTCGGTCCCGTCGGGAGGCTCCGGGGCGGCCGCTCAGCGGCCGCCGAGCTCCCTCAGCCTGGTCATGTCGATCATGCTGGTGTCGAAGAAGCTGGTCTCGTCCAGGTTCTGCTGCTGCTGCTGCTGGTGCGGCACGGCCGGGGGCAGGGCGGGCTGCTGCGGGTAGGCGTAGCCGTCGTACGGCTGGGCCGCGTAGCCGTCCTGCTGCTGGGGATAGCCGTAGGCGTCCTGGTGCTGGCCCTGGTGCTGGACCTGGTGCTGCTGGCCGTCGTAGTGGGGCTGCTGCTGGGGGTAGCCGCCCTGCTGCTGGCCCCACTGGGTGTTGTACGGGTCGCCCTGGCCGGCCGGGTCGAAGCCGCCCCCGTACACCTCGGCGTACTGCCCGGCCTGGTGCTGGCCGGTCTGGTGCTGCTGGTGCTGGTGCTGGTCGCCCTGGTGCTGGCCGGTCTGGTGCTGGGCGGTCGCCGCGTACTGGTCCGCGCCGGGGGCCTGCCAGCCCGCCGCGGCCGGGGTCTGCTCCGGCCAGGTCTGCTGCTGCGGGACGTCCTCGCGGTACCAGGCGAGGTCGGCACCGTCGGCGTCCTCGGCGAAGCCGGCGGCCACCGCCTCGGCGCGCTCCTTGGCCTGCTGGGCCTCGTCGGCGGCGGCCAGGTAGGCGCCCAGGTCGTCGATCGGCTTCTTGCCGAGCAGCTTGTCCCGGCCCTTGCCGACCGCCTCCAGGGTCGCGCTGAGCACGTTCTCCAGCATGGCGAGCTTCACGTCGACGTACTCGTCGACCTCGGGGCTCGGGCTGTGCCGCTGCGGCTGGAACTCCTCGCCGTCGCTCTCGGCCTCGACCTCGAAGCCGGCGTCGCCGCGCAGCTTGGTCCGGCCGCGGCCGACCGCGCCGAGCGTCTTGGTCAGCACCACCTCGAAGTTGGCGAGCTTGCTGTCCACGTAGTCGTCGGCCTCGGCACGCTGGGTGTCGACGTCGGCCCGGGCCTCGGCCAGGATCCGGTCGGCCTCGTTCTGGGCCCGGCGGACCACCTCGGTGTCGGAGATCAGCGAACCGCGCTCGGAGTGCGCGCCCTGGATGATCCGGTCCGCCTCGGCCTGGGCGTCGGCCACCACCTGCTCGTGGTCGGCCATCACCGACTGGGCCTGGGCGAGTTCGGCGGGCATGGCCGCCTTGAGGTCGTTGAGCAGGCCGATCAGCTCGGCCCGGTTCACCACGCAGGAGGCCGACATCGGCATCGAGCGGGCGTTCTCGACCGCCGCCACGATCTCGTCGACCTTGTTCTGCACGTCCACGGGGCTTCGTCTTTCCGTGTGCCGCCGACGGTCCGGCGGAGGCAGGCCCGGCGCGGTGGACCTCACCGCAGGGCAGGACTACAGACTGTACGGCCCCCGCGCGGCGAGCTCACAACGCCTGCGCCGAACCGGCCTCCACCGCCCCGGACAAGCCATGACGAACCGGCAGAAAGGGGCCCGGCCCGCCGTCCGGCCCTACTGCTCGGCCTTACGCTCCGCGATCCGCTCCACCAGCCGGCGGTGCACCGTCTCCGGCAGCAGGTGCGAGACGTCGCCGCCGTACGAGGCGACCTCCTTGACCAGCGTCGAGGAGAGGAAGCTGTACGTCGGCGAGGTCGGCACGAAGAGCGTCTCGACGCCGGTCAGGCCGTGGTTCATCTGGGCCATCTGCAGCTCGTAGTCGAAGTCGCTGACCGCCCGCAGGCCCTTGATGATCGCCGGGATGTCGCGCTGCCGGCAGTAGTCCACCAGCAGGCCGTGGTGCGACTCGACCACCACGTTCCCGAACGGGACGGTGACCTCCTCGATCAGGCCGATCCGCTCCTCGACGGTGAACATGCCCTGCTTGTTGCGGTTGATCAGGACCGCGACATGCACCACGTCGTACAGCTTGGAGGCCCGCTCGATGATCTCCAGGTGGCCCTTGTGGATCGGGTCGAACGAACCGGGGCAGACGGCTCGGCGCATGGCGTGTGTGCTCCCTCGTGGGGTGACGGCTGCTGCGGGCCGCGGCCCGCTACTCCTGATCGCTGGCCTCGGCGGCGGCGCGACCGTACCAGAGCGTGCCCTCGCCGTAGCGGCGGGAGCGCAGCACCTCGAAGCCCTCGGGCCAGCCGAACTCGCCGCCGCGGGTGCTGCGCTCCACGGTGACGAGTGCGTCCTCCGCGAGCCAGCCCCCAGCCGACAGTGTGATCAGCATCTCGCGCACCTCGTCGTCCGTCACCACGTAGGGCGGGTCGAGGAACACCAGGTCGTACGGGGTCTGCGGGGGCGGCCCGGCGATCACCTTCTCCGCCCTGGCCGCCCGGACCTCCGTGCCCGGCAGGCCGATCGTGCGGACGTTCTCCCGGATCACCCGGGCCGCCTGGGCGTCCGCCTCGACCAGCAGGACGTGCTCGGCGCCGCGCGAGAGCGCCTCCAGGCCGACCGCGCCCGATCCGCCGAACAGGTCCAGCATCCGAGCCCCGTGCAGGGTGCCGCGGAACGCCTCCAGGGTGGAGAACATCGCCTCACGGGCCTTGTCGGAGGTCGGGCGGGTGCCCCGGCCGGGCGGTACGGCCAGTCGGCGGCCGCCGGCCGCCCCGGCGATCACGCGGGTCATGGTGGTGGGAGGTCCTTTCGTCGCTGCCCGACCACGCTATCCCGCCCCGGCTGCGAGCGGGCAAACGCCGGCGAGCGGTGGATAACGACCGGGGGGGGGCCGCCGCGGGGGGGGGGGGCCGGGCGGCGCGCCCGGCGCGCCGGCCGGGCCCGGGCCCGGCGCCGGGGGGCCCGCCCCCGCCCCCGCGC
>NZ_JBHYGR010000043.1:34003-67197 GCF_042738155.1 Kitasatospora sp. NPDC059088
TCATTAGGTCGCGCCCCCACCCCGGTAGCCCCCCCGGGGGGCGTGGGGCAAACCGCGGGCGAGCGGTGAAAACCGACCGGGCCCCCGCCGAGGGGTCGGGGGGGCCCCGGCGGACACTCGCTAGCTCGCCTCGGAGCCGGCCCCCTGGCTCGGGACCGCCGCGCCGAGCAGTGCCGGCGAGGCGTAGCGGGACCAGGACAGGCAGCCGTCGGGCGGGCAGAACTCGGGGCGGCGCGGGTCGTGCCCGAGCTCGCGCAGCTTGGTCCGGACGGAGTCGGGCGTGCGGCCGAAGCGGGCGGCGATCCGGGCGACGGTCTCGCCGTCGTGGAAGCGCCGGACCAGCTCCTCCTCGTGCTGCGGCACCCACGGGGCGCCGTGTCCGGGGTACAGCTCGCGCAGCACGTCGCGGTCGGGGATGGGTTCGGCGACGTCCGCGACGATCGCCAGCGCCCGCAGCGCGCGGTTGAGCGCGATCCGCAGCGAGGCGACGTCCTCGACCGGCAGGCGGAGCTTGCCCGAGGCCAGCGGCGCGGCGGCCGCCCCCTCACGCCAGCCGGTGAGGGTGAGGGTGACCTCGCGGTCGTCGTCGCTGGCGAGTTCGATCCGGAAGACCTTGTCGCCCAGCGGGAGCTCGTTGAGATGACGGAATGCCATGGCAGGACCCCCAAGTGTCGTGCCAGGAACGCACCTTGGGGGTGCGCCCTGAACAACTACATTCTCTCCCGGGGGTCTGACAGTCGGGCGGTGCCGGAGCCCGCTCAGCCCTTCTCCATGTAGGCGGCGCGGTCCTCGTCGAGCAGGCTCTCCAGCGCGGTGCGCAGCTCCGGGTGGGCGGCCAGCTCCGGGTCCTCGGCGACCAGCCGGGTGGCTTCCGTCCGGGCGGTCAGGATGACCTCCTCGTCCTCCAGCACCGACAGCACCTTGAGCGAGGACTTCACCCCGGACTGGGCCTGGCCCAGCACGTCGCCCTCGCGGCGCTGTTCGAGGTCGATCCGGGAGAGCTCGAAGCCGTCCAGGGTGCCGGCCACCGCGTCCAGCCGGGCCCGGGCGGGGCTGGCCGCCGGCATGTCGCTGACCAGCAGGCACAGTCCGGCCGCGCTGCCCCGGCCGACCCGGCCGCGCAGCTGGTGGAGCTGGGAGACGCCGAAGCGGTCGGCGTCCATGATGACCATCACGGTGGAGTTGGGGACGTTCACGCCGACCTCGATCACGGTGGTGGCGACCAGCACGTCCACCTCCCCGGCGGCGAACCGGCGCATCACGTCGTCCTTGGCGTCGGGGGCGAGCCGGCCGTGCAGGATCTCCACCCGCAGTCCGGCCAGCGGGCCCTTCACCAGCTTCTCGGCGGTCTCCACCACCGAGAGCGGGGGCCGCCGTTCGTCGCTCCCGGCGCCGGCGTCGGTGTCGCCGACCTCCTCGAAGTCCTCCTCGGCCGCCTTCCGCCTCCTCTTGGCGGCCTTCGGGTCGGCGGCCGGCTCCTCGTCGCCGATCCGGGGGCAGACCACGTACGCCTGGTGGCCCTTGCCGACCTCCTCGCGGACCCGCTCCCAGGCCCGGGTGAGGAAGTTGGGCTTCTCCAGCGCGGGGACGACGTGGGTGGAGATCGGCGAGCGGCCGGCCGGGAGCTGGTCCAGGACGGAGGTCTCCAAGTCCCCGAAGACGGTCATCGCGACGGTGCGCGGGATCGGGGTGGCGGTCATCACCAGCAGGTGCGGCGGCTGCTGCCCCTTGGCGCGCAGCGCGTCCCGCTGCTCGACGCCGAAGCGGTGCTGCTCGTCCACCACGACCAGGCCGAGGTCCTGGAACTGGACCTTGTCCTGGATCAGCGCGTGGGTGCCGATGGCGATCCCGGCGTTCCCGCACGCCATGTCGGACATCACCCGGCGGCGGGCGGGGTCACCCATCGAGCCGGTCAGCAGCACCACCCGGGTGGCGTGCTCGGAGCCGCCGAGCATCCCGCCCTGGGCGAGGTCGCCCATCATCTCGACGATCGAGCGGTGGTGCTGCTGGGCCAGCACCTCGGTGGGCGCCAGCAGCACGGCCTGGCCGCCGGCGTCCACCACCGCGAGCATCGCCCGCAGCGCCACCAAGGTCTTGCCGGAGCCGACCTCGCCCTGGAGCAGCCGGTGCATCGGGTGCTCGGTGGCCAGGTCGGCGGCGATCTCGGCGGAGACCTTCCGCTGGCCCTCGGTGAGGGTGAACGGCAGCCGGGCGTCGAAGGCGTCCAGCAGGCCGCCGGCCCGGGCCACCCGGGGCTTGGCCGGCAGCGCGGAGTCGGCGGCCCGGCGCTGGGCGAGGGCGACCTGGAGGACGAAGGCCTCGTCCCAGCGCAGCCGGCCCTGGGCGCGCTCGCGGTCGGCCTGGCTGCCCGGGCGGTGGATCAGCTCCAGCGCCTCCGGCAGCGGGATCAGGTCGTGGCGCTCGCGCAGTTCGGCGGGCAGCGGTTCGCCGACGTCGCCGAGGTGCTTGGTGAGCGCGGTCTCGATGCAGATGGACAGCTTCCAGCTGGGCATCTGGGCGCTGGCGCCGTACACCGGGATGAGCCGGCCGGCGAACTGCTTCGCCGCATCGGAGCCCGCTTCCTCGTCGAGCAGCTGGTAGTCGGGCGAGACCAGCTGGCGGCTGCGGTTGAAGACCCCGACCTTGCCCGCGAACAGGCCCTGGGCACCGGCCCTGAGCTCCTTCTGCCGCCAGCCCTGGTTGAAGAACACCAGCGAGAGCCGGCTGCGGCCGTCGGTGACGACCACCTCCAGCCGGTCCCCCTTGCGGCCGCGGAACGGGATCAGGGTGACCTTCTCGATCCGGGCCAGCACGGTGACGTGCTCGTCGACCTCCAGCTCGTCCAGGCTGGTGAGCTGGCCGCGCTCGACGTAGCGGCGGGGGTAGTGGTGCAGCAGGTCCCCGACCGTGCGCAGCTTGAGACTGTCGGCGAGCACCTTCGCGGTGCGGTCGCCGACGAGCTTGGTCAGTGGTTCATCGAGAGCGCCCATCAGGCCCTTGTTTACACCAAGGCACCGACGAACACCGACGAACGGACCGCTACTCCACGCCGATGAGCAGCGGCGTGAACTCCTGGCCGCCGTGGAAGACCACCGAGTCCACCTCCGGCCGCTGCTGGCGGACGTGCGCCACCAGCCGGTCGGCGAGCGCCCGGTCGGCGCCCTCGCCGAGGATCAGGGTGACGAGTTCGCCGCCCGCGCCGAGCATCCGGTCGAGCACGCTCTCGCCGACCTCGGCCAGTCCGGCGCCGATCACCGCGACGTCCCCGTCGATCAGGCCGAGCACGTCGCCGGCCTGGCAGACCCCGGCCATGGTCCAGGACTCCCCCTCGGCGACGGCGAGTTCGGCGTACCGGGTGGCCCCGGCGGCCGAGGTCATGGCGACCACGTCCTCGTCGAAGCGGCGGCCGCCCTCGTGCACGGCGAGCGCGGCCAGGCCCTGCACCGGCGAGCGGGTGGGCAGGACGGCGATCCGCACGCCCTCCTCACGCAGCTGGTCGGCGGCGGCCCCGGCGGCGGCGCGCAGTTCGGGGTCGTTGAGCAGCAGCACCACCTCGCGGGCGGCCGCGCCGCGGACGGCGTCGGCGAGTTCGGCGCTGGCCGGGCGGCGGTCCGGGTCGGCGTGCAGGACGACGGCGCCAGCCTGCTCGCACAGGTCGGCCAGCCCGTCGCCGGACACCACCGAGAGCACCGCGCGGGTCCGGTGCTCGCGCTCGCCGCGCTCGGCCGCGGTGCCGGACCGGGCGGCGGCCTCGGCGAAGTGGGTGATCCGGATCTGGTGCGGGCGCCCGGCCCGGACCCCGGCCTCGACGGCGGCGCCCGCGTCGTCCACGTGGACGTGCACGTTCCACAGGCCGTCGCCGCCGCCGATCACCAGCGAGTCGCCGAGCCCGCCGAGCCGCTCGCGCAGCGCGGGCAGCGCCTCGTCCTCGGCGTCCAGCAGGTAGATGACCTCGAAGGCGGGGTGGCCCGGGCCGGGCGGCCGCCGGTGCGGCTCGCAGCTCTCCACCGCCCGGACGTCCCCGCGCAGTGCGACCGGCCCCATCGGCTGCTGCCCGGCGACGGCGTCGGCGAGCGCGCCGAGGACGGCCACCAGGCCGCGCCCGCCGGCGTCCACCACCCCGTTCTCGGCCAGCACGGCGAGCTGCTCGGGGGTGTGCCGCAGGGCGTCCCGGGCGGCCCGGTGGGCGGTGTCGGCGACCTGGGCGAGCCCGTCCCCGGCCCGCACCGCCTCGCGGGCGGCGACCCGGGCGACGGTGAGCAGGGTGCCCTCGACGGGCTCCGCGACGGCCTGGTAGGCGGAGTCGGCGGCGCGCAGCAAGGCGGCCCGAAGCTGGTCGGCGCCGCCGCCCTCGGCCAGCGTCTCGGCGGTGCCGCGCAGCCACTGGGCGAGGATCACCCCGGAGTTGCCGCGGGCGCCGATCAGCGCGCCGCGGGCCATCGCGCGGACGGCGTCGGCCAGCCCGGGCGCCGGCCCGGACTCGGGGTCGGCGAAGCGGCTCTCCACCTCGGCGGCGGCGGACTCGACGGTCAGGTAGAGGTTGGTGCCGGTGTCGCCGTCCGGGACGGGGTACACGTTGAGCGCGTCGATCTCCTCGCGGGCCTGGCCGAGCGCCCGCAGGGCGAGCTGGCACCAGGTGCGCACGGCCGGGGCGTCGAGCGTGTGCAGCACCAGGTCTCCTCCGGGACGGGCCGCCGGACCGGCCCGGGGGCCGCGGCGAGGGGTGATACCGGCAGGTTATCGGGGCTCGGGGAGGGCCGCCGGGGCCCCTGACCGGAGCGATCACCCGGCCGGTCATGGTAGTTTCGTGGGACGGAAGCAAGCGTTGTATGCTCTTCCGGTTGCCTGGAACCGTCCAGGCTCACCCCCTTGTCCGGTCCGGTGCACGCGAGTGTTCTGGTGGGTGAGTGGGTTTTCGAAAGTATCTGATCTGAAGTCTTGGAGTGACTCCTGTGGCTGCCAACTGCGACGTCTGCGGCAAGGGGCCGGGCTTCGGCAACAGCATCTCCCACTCTCACCGCCGTACCCCCCGTCGTTGGAACCCCAACATTCAGACGGTGCGCGCTGTGATTGGGCGTACGCCGAAGCGGCTCAACGTCTGCACCTCGTGCATCAAGGCCGGTAAGGTCTCGCGCTGACGCGCAGACCGGCATGCCGGTCCTCCAGTGAGTCGGTTCATCCCCGGATGGACCGGCTTCGCTGTTTCCGGGACCGGTCAGGCTTTCCGGACGCACACGTGACGGGCGGACCCCCTCGGGGGTCCGCCCGTCGCCGCGTTCCGGCCGGGGCCGCGGGTCAGCGCCAGCGCCAGGCGTGGTCGACCGGGCCGATCCCGGCGCCCAGGGCGAAGCCCCCGGCGATCGCGCCGGTGACGTACTCCTTGGCCGAGCCCACCGCCCCGGGCACCGACTCCCCCTTGGCCAGGCCGGCCGCGATCGAGCTGGCCAGGGTACAGCCGGTGCCGTGGGTGTGCCGGTTGTCGTAGCGCGGCGCGCGGTACCAGTGCACCTCGCCGGGCCCGCCGTACAGCAGGTCGGCCGCCTCGCCGGCCAGGTGCCCGCCCTTGACCAGCACCCAGCGCGGCCCGAGGTCCAGCAGCGCCTCGGCGGCGGCCAGCATCTGCGACTCGTCCTCGACGGTCCGGCCGGTGAGCTGCGTCACCTCGTGCAGGTTGGGGGTGACCACGGTGGCGACCGGCAGCAGCCGCTCGCGGACGGTGGCGACCGCCTCGGCGGCCAGCAGCGCGTCCCCGTGCTTGGAGACGCCGACCGGGTCGACCACCACCGGGGCGGCCACCCCGGCGAGCAGTTCCGCGACGGTCTCGACCAGTTCGATCGAGGCGAGCATGCCGGTCTTCACCGCCTGCACCCCGATGTCGTCCACCACACTGCGGAACTGCGCCCGGACGGCTTCGGCGGGCAGTTCCCAGTAGCCCTGGACGCCGAGCGAGTTCTGCGCGGTGACGGCGGTGATCACGCTCATGCCGTGGACGCCGAGGGCGAGCATCGCCTTGAGGTCGGCCTGGATGCCGGCGCCGCCGCCGGAGTCGGAACCGGCGACGGTGAGGACGCGGGGAGGTGCGGTCGAATCCATGGCCCCCAACCTACCCGCGCGCGTTCGGGGCGCCGCCGTCAGAGCACCGCTTCCGATTCCGCCCAGCGGTCCTGCGGCACCGTCTTCAACCTGGTCACCGCGTCGCCGATCGGCAGCAGCTCGATGCCGGTCCGGCGCAGCGCGGTGAAGTGCCCGAACGCACCCCGGTGGACGGCCTCCACCGCGTGCCAGCCGAAGCGGGTGGCGAGCACCCGGTCCCGGGCGGTCGGGGTGCCGCCGCGCTGGGTGTGGCCCAGGATGACCGGGCGGGCCTCCTTGCCGAGCAGGTTCTCCAGCTCGTGGGCGAGCCGGTTGCCGATCCCGCCGAAGGTCCGGTGGCCGTACTGGTCGACCTCGCCGTGGTCGAAGCGCATGGTGCCGGGCGTCGGGGCGGCGCCCTCGGCGACGGCGATGATGGCGAACTTCTTGCCGCGGGCGAAGCGGTCCTCGACCATCCGGGCCACCGCCTCGATGTCGAAGGGCTTCTCCGGGATGAGGATGCCGTGGGCGCCGCCGGCCATGCCCGCGGTGAGGGTGATCCAGCCGGTGTGCCGGCCCATCAACTCCACCACCATGACGCGCTGGTGGGACTCGGCGGTGGTCTTGAGCCGGTCGATCGCCTCGGTCGCCACGTGCACCGCGGTGTCGAAGCCGAAGGTGACGTCGGTGGCGTCGATGTCGTTGTCGATGGTCTTGGGCACCCCGACCACCGGGAGTCCGGCGTCGCTGAACAGCTTGGCGGCGGTCAGCGTCCCCTCGCCGCCGATCGCGACCAGCGCGTCGATGCCGATGTCCCGGGCCAGCGTCTTGGCGTTCTCCACCGCCCAGGCGATCCGCTCGCGCTGCACCCGGGCCGAGCCCAGGATGGTGCCGCCGAGGGTGAGCAGACCGGTGACGTCGTCGTGCGAGACCGGCCGGGTTCTGCCCTCGATCAGCCCGAGGAAGCCGTCCTCGATGCCCACGATCTCGTCGCCGTGCACGTCCGTGCCCCGGTGCACCACCGAGCGGATCACCGCGTTGAGGCCGGGGCAGTCGCCGCCGCTGGTCAGGACACCGATGCGCATGTGTGGTGTGCTCCCGCTCGCCGTGGTTCGGCCCGGCCGCAGCCGACGGCGGGCGGGCTCGGATGGCGCAAGCCTACGCAGAACGCACCCTCGAAGCCCGTCCGCCGCACGTCCGGAGCGTCACGCGCCGTACCGGCGTCCACGCCCCGTCAGCCGTCCTCCGTACCTCACTCGGCGAAGTGGTCCCAGCCGCCGACCCGGTCCCAGGGCGCGCCGTCGACCGTCACCCGTCCGCTGCGCGATCCCCGCGGGCGGCCGGTCACCTCGCCCACCACCCGCCAGCGGGACGGGAGTTGGACCCCGCGCGGGAAGGTCGCCACGATCGCGTGGTCCTCGCCGCCGGACAGCACCCAGACCAAAGGGTCCACCCCGACCGCCTGGCCGATGTCGGCCATCTGCGCCGGGACGTCGAAGTCGGCGGCCCTGAGGTCGATGTCCACCTCGCTGGCCCGGGCCACGTGGCCGAGGTCGGCGACCAGCCCGTCGCTCACGTCGATCATCGAGGTGGCGCCCAACTCGGCGGCGGCCGGGCCCGCGTGGTACGGCGGCTCGGGCCGGCGGTGCGCCTCGACGAAGGCGCGCGGGGAGCGGAAGCCGCGTTGCAGCACCGTCAGTCCGGCCGCCGACCAGCCGAGCCAGCCGCACACCGCGATCACGTCGCCGACCTGGGCGCCGGAGCGCGTCACCGCCGGGCGCCCCTGGAGGTCGCCGAGCGCCGTGATCGCCAGCATGACGGTGTCGCCGCGCACCACGTCGCCGCCGACCACCGTCGCCCCGGCGACCTGGCACTCGTCGCGCAGCCCGTCCATCAGCTCGGTGGCCCAGGTGGTCGGCAGGTCGGCGGGGGCGACCAGCCCGAGCAGTATCGCGGTCGGCACCGCGCCCATCGCGGCCACGTCGGCGAGGTTCTGGGCGGCGGCCTTGCGGCCCACGTCGTAGGCGGTGGACCAGTCCCGGCGGAAGTGCCGGTTCTCGATCAGGACGTCCGTGGTGGCCACCACCCGGCCGTCCGGGGCCTTCACCACCGCGGCGTCGTCCCCGGGGCCGAGGTCGACCGCGTCGGTGAGCGGTACCCGGGCGGTCAGCTCCCTGATGAGACCGAACTCGCCGAGCTCGCCCACGGTCCCCTGCATCTGCCGTCCTCTCGCCTTTCCTCCCCGGACGGCACCGCCGCCCGGGATACGGTCCCCGTCGCTCCCCCCGCGCGCAGCGTACGCCCTCCGGGGGCACCGAAGTCTCCCCTCCCCGGCCCGCTGCGCGGTAGCGTGGTGATCAGCCTGCCGGTGCGCCCGCACCCACCCCTGCACCAGCCCGGGCGGTCCCGGCGGCGATCCCCCCAACCGGCCGCCGGGAGGTCACCCGTGGTACAGGCATACATCCTGATCCAGACCGAAGTAGGAAAGGCCACCGCGGTGGCCGAGACCATCGCGAAGATCCCCGGTGTGATCACCGCCGAGGACGTCACCGGCCCGTACGACGTCATCGTCAAGGCCGAGGCCGACACGGTCGACGACCTGGGCCGCCTGGTGGTCGCCAAGGTCCAGAAGGTGGAGGGCATCACCCGCACCCTCACCTGTCCGGTGGTGCACCTCTGACCCCGGCTACCATCGGCGGGTGGCCAGAGAACTCCGCATCCCCAGGGCGCTGACCGCGCTTCCCGCGCCGGTCCGCTGGCTGGCCGCGCCGGTCGCGCTGACCTGCACCGTGGTGGTGCTCATCGGCAGTTGGAGTTCCGCCGACGACCCCGCGGTGGAGGTCCCGCGGCCGAGCGGGAAGGCCGCGGACCACTGCCGGGCGCTGGGCGCCGCCCTGCCCCAGGAGTTGCTCGGCCGCGCCCGCCGGGACCCGTCCCCGGCCTCCCCGTACGTGGCGGCCTGGGGCGACTCGCCCCGGGTGGTGCTGCGGTGCGGCATCGACCGCCCGGAGGAGTTGGACGGCCCGCACGCCAAGGACCTGTCGCCGACCGTCGACGACGTCACCTGGTGGTCGCAGCAGCTCGCCGACGGCGGCTACCGCTTCGTGGCGACCATGCGGGCCGCCTACGTCGAGGTGACCGTCCCGGCCGGAGCCGCGCAGAACCCCTTCGACCCGGCGGCCGCCCTGACCCCCGCGGTGAAGGCGAACATCCCGGGCTGAGCCCGTACCCGCCCCGAGCCGAAGGGGCGCGCCGGGAAGTCCCGGCCCGCCCCTGTCACGCGTACGGGCCCGCTAGCGCAGCCCGGTCGAGCGGCGCAGCGCGGTCTGCAGCAGCCGGTCGATCAGCTCCGCGTACGAGACCCCGCTGGCCTCCCACATCTTCGGGTAGGCGGAGATCGGGGTGAAGCCCGGCATGGTGTTGATCTCGTTGATCATCCAGCTGCCGTCGTCCAGCAGGAAGAAGTCGACCCGGGCCAGGCCCTCGCAGCCGAAGGCCTCGAACGCGGCCACCGCCTGGCGCCGGATCTCCGCGACCTCCTCGGCGGTCAGCTCGGCCGGGATCCGCACCTCGGAGGAGTCGATGTACTTGGCCTCGAAGTCGTAGAAGTCGAAGCCCTCGCCGACCAGCACCTCGGCCGGGACGCTGGCCCGCGGGCCGTCCTCGAACTCCAGCACCCCGCACTCGATCTCGCGGCCGGAGACCCCCGCCTCGATGATCAGCTTGGGGTCGTGCCGGCGGGCCTCCTCGATCGCGGCGTCGAGCTCGGCCAGGTCCTTGACCTTGGTGATGCCGATGCTGGAGCCGGCCCGGCAGGGCTTCACGAACACCGGCAGGCCCAGCTCGGCGACCCGCTCGCGCACCGCGGCGCGGCCCGGCTCGGTCTCCCAGTCGCGCGGCCGCACGATCGTGTAGTGGCCGACGCCCAGGCCGTGCGAGGCCAGGATCCGCTTGGCGAACTCCTTGTCCATGCCGGCCGCGCTGGCCAGCACGCCGTTGCCGACGTACGGGACGCCGGAGAGTTCCAGCAGGCCCTGGAGGGTGCCGTCCTCGCCCCACGGGCCGTGCAGCAGCGGGAACACCACGTCGACCTCGCCGAGGGCCTTGGGGGCGCTCCCCGGCTCGCTCAGCAGCACCTCCCGGCTGCCCGGCGAGACCGGCAGCGCGACCTGCCCGTCGACGGCCTCGGCGACGTGGGCCACGTCCGGCAGCCGGCCGTCGGTGATGGCCATCCGGGACGGCTCGTCGCTGGTCAGCGCCCAGCGACCCTCGTGGGTGATGCCGATCGGCAGCACGTCGTACTTGTCACGGTCGATCGCCCGGAGGACGCTGCCCGCGGTGGAGACCGAGATCGCGTGCTCGGAGCTGCGCCCGCCGAAGACCAGCGCGACGCGCGGCTTGGGGGCGGACGGGTCCGGGGTGGTCTGTTCGATGCTCATATCGGGTTTGAGACTACCGTGCGAGGTGTTTCCGGGAAGTCAACGCCGGCCCGGAGAGTCCGCGCCCACCACCGGGTGCGGGGCCCGACGGGCCGGGCCTCAGCGCCGCTCCGCCTTGGCCGAGCGGGACATCAGCACCTGCAGCGCCTCCTGGGTGGGCCGCCCGTTGTGCACCACGTCCACCACCGCCTCGACGATCGGCATGTCGACCCCGCTGCGCCGGGCCAGGTCCAGCACCGACTCGCAGGACTTGACGCCCTCCGCGGTCTGCCGGGTGGCCGCGATGGTCTCGGCCAGCGACATGCCCCGGCCCAGGTTCATCCCGAAGGTGTTGTTGCGCGACAGCGGCGAGGAGCAGGTGGCGACCAGGTCGCCCATCCCCGCCAGCCCCGCGAAGGTGTGCGGGTCGGCGCCCAGCACCTCGCCGAGCCGGGTGGTCTCGGCCAGTCCGCGGGTGATCAGGGTGGCCTTGGTGTTGTCGCCGAGCCCCATGCCGGCCGCCATGCCGACGGCCAGGCCGATCACGTTCTTGACCGCGCCGCCGAGCTCGCAGCCGATCACGTCGGTGTTGGTGTACGGCCGGAAGTACGGCGTGTGGCAGGCCGCCTGGAGCCGCTTGGCGACCGCCTCGTCGGTGCAGGCGACCACGCTCGCGGCGGGCTGCCGGTTGGCGATCTCCTTGGCCAGGTTGGGCCCGCTGACCACCGCGACCCGCTCCGGGCCGACCTTGGTGACCTCGTCGATCACCTCGCTCATCCGCTTGGCGGTGCCGAGTTCGATGCCCTTCATCAGGCTGACCAGCACGGTCTGCGGCTCGATCAGCGGCGCCCAGGCGGCCAGGTTGTCGCGCAGCGTCTGGGAGGGCACCACCAGCACCGCGAAGTCGGCGCCGGCCAGTGCCTCGGCGGCGTCGGTGGTGGCCCGGACGGTGTCGGGCAGCCGGACGCCCGGCAGGTAGTCCGGGTTCTCGTGGGTGGAGTTGACGGCGTCCACCAGCTCCTGGCGGCGGGCCCACAGCACGACCTCGCAGCCCGCGTCGGCCAGCACCATCGCGAACGCGGTGCCCCAGGAGCCCGTCCCCATCACGGCGCAGCGGGTCACCGGCCCGTCCCCTCTTCGTCGTTGTCGTTCCGGCCGCCCTTGGCGCGGCGGCGTTCGGCCAGCGCGGCGGCGGCCCGCTCGCGGGCGGCCTTGCGCATGTCGTAGCGCTCGGCCGGCGGCTCCTCGCCGCGGACCCCGGCCAGCACCTCGGTGATCGCCGCCATGATGTCCTCGGTGGCGTCGTTGAGCACCTGGCCGGTGAGCTCCATGCCCGCGTACTTGCTCAGGTCCACCGCGGGCCCGGCGGCCACGGTCACCCGGTGCCGCGGGAACAGGTTGAACCTGCCCTTGCCGAAACCGGCCCGGCCGTACGGCGGGATGATCTCGTGGGCGCCCCAGTGCGCGACCGGGATGACCGGCGCGCCGGTCATCAACGCGACCCGGGCGACCCCGTTCTTGCCGGTCATCGGCCACAGGTCCGGGTCCCGGGTGAGCGTTCCCTCCGGGTAGAACTGCACGCACTGGCCGTTGTTGACGGCGTCGATCGCGGCCCGGAAGGCCTGCGCCGCGTCGGTGGACTCGCGGAACACCGGGATCTGGCCGGTCTTGCGCAGCATGAACCCGATGAAGGGGATCGAGAACAGCGAGGACTTGCCGAGGATCCGCGGCGGACGGCCGCTGTTGTACTGCCAGTGCGCGTAGATCACCGGGTCGATGATCGAGTTGTGGTTCACGGCGGCGATGAAGCCGCCCTTCTCCGGAATGTGCTCCCAGCCCCGCCAGTCGGGCTTCACCAACGCGGTCGTCACCGGCTTCACCAGCACGGCCGCGAAGCGGTACCAGATGCCGTAGTCGGCGTTGCCGAACTTGGCGTACGAGCGGCGGGCCACCCCAGGCTCCTTCTCATCGCATGCGGCACGTGGGGTGCCGCGGTCATGGCCTCCCGTGCCGCGCACCGGCGCGACCGGTGCCCGGGGCACGGGCGCGGAACAGTGTCGCCCGCCTGCTCACCGGCTGTCGAGCGGCCGCGCCAACCCGCCGGGCGGGCGTGATCAAACGCACGTCCGCACAGCTCGGACGGCCTGGCGAGGGTTCCGGGACCGGCGTCACAATGACGCCGATGACCCAGGACACCGTACGCCCCAGCGAGCCCGTCGCGCCCGCCGCACCCGCCGCCGACTGGTCGCTGGTGCTACCGCTCAAGCCGCTCGCCCTCGCGAAGAGCCGACTGGCCCCGTACGCGGGCCCGCACCGGGCCGAGCTGGCCCTCTCCTTCGCCCTCGACACGGTCACCGCCGCGCTGGCCACCCCGGGCGTCTCGCGCGTCCTGGTGGTCACCCCGGACGCCACCGCCGGCGCCCGGCTGGCCGGGCTGGGCGCCCTGGTGGTCGCCGACGAACCCGGCGGCGGCCTCAACCGGGCGCTGGCGCACGGCGCCTCGGCCGCCCGGGCGCTCGCCCCGCGGGCGCCGCTGGCCGCCCTCTCGGCGGACCTGCCGGCCCTGCGCCCGGCCGAACTCGCCCGGGTGCTGGGCGCGGTGCCGTCGGACGGCCGGGCCTTCCTGCCGGACTCCCCCGGCCTGGGCACCACCCTGCTCGCCTGCGGCCCCGGCCGTCCGCTCGCCCCCGCGTTCGGGGACGGCTCGCGGGCCCGGCACGCGGCCGGCGGGGCGCTCGAACTGCGCCTGGCGGACGTGGAGTCGGTGCGCCGGGACGTCGACACCGGCGCCGACCTCGGCGAGGCCGCCGGGCTCGGCCTCGGCCCGTACACCAGTGCGCTGTTCGCCCGTCTGGGCGGCTCCTGACCAGCGGGCCCGTCGGACCCGCTCGCTATGCTGCTGGCATGCAGGCCACCGCGTTCACCTTCGACCCCGCCACCCGAGCCGGCTCGGTGCTGCTCGACGACGGGACCCCGGTGCCGTTCGACGCGGCCGCCTTCGACGCCGGCGGCCTGCTGCTGCTGCGGCCCGGCCAGCGGGTGCGGATCCGCACCGAGGGCGCGGGCGCGGCCCGCCGGGTGGTCTTCGTGACCCTGCAGACCTTCCCCGACCCGGCCGACGGCCGCTGACGGCGTCAACGACCGCTGACGGCACCGTCCCCCCTCCGGCCGTTCCCACCCTTCCGGCAGTTCCCGCAGTTCCTGCGGATTTCCGCGCCCGGACGGCGGCTGCCGGTGAATCCTGACTAAGCGCCCGGAAATCGAAAGAGCCGCGGCCACCCGGTCTCCGCAATTCGCGGAAGGGGGTGCCGCGGCTCTGTGCCGAAGGCCGTCCGAGGACAGTCGCGCGGGACTTACTTGGCCGAGGCCTTGCGCGCGGTGGTCTTGCGGGTGGCGGTCTTCTTCGCCGGCGCCGTCTTCTTGGCCGTGGCGGTCGCCTTCTTGGCGGTGGCCGTGGTCTTCTTGGCGGCAGCCGTGGTGGTCGCCTTCTTCGCGGCGGCCGTCTTCTTGGTCGCCGCGGCCTTGGTCGCAGCCGCCTTGGTGGCGGTGGCCGTGGTCTTCTTGGCGGCGGCCGTGGTGGTCGCCTTCTTGGCCGTGGCGGTCGCCTTCTTCGCGGCGGTGGCCGTGGTCTTCTTGGCGGCAGCCGTGGTGGTCGCCTTCTTCGCGGCGGCCTTCTTGGCGGCCGGGGCGGCGGCGGCAGCGGTGGCGGCGCGCTTGGTGGCGGCACGCTTGGCGGCCGGGGTCGCGGCGACACCGGTCTTGCCCGGGGTGAGCGAGCCCTTGGGGGCCTTCTTCACCGAGGGGCCTTCCTTCGGCAGCTTCTTGCTGCCGCTGACCAGGTCCTTGAAACCCTGACCCGGACGGAAGCGGGGGACCGAGGTCTTCTTGACCTTGACCCGCTCGCCGGTCTGCGGGTTGCGGGCGAAGCGCGCGGAGCGCTCCACCTTCTCGAAGGTGCCGAAACCGGTGACCGAAACCCGGTCACCGGCCACAACGGCACGGACCATGGTGTCGAGCACTGCGTCGACGGCCTCTGCGGCAGCCTTGCGACCGCCCAGCTGCTCGGCCACCGCTTCGACAAGCTGAGCCTTGTTCACGTCTTCCCCTTCGGAAACGGGCGCCGGATGATTCCATCCGTTCTTTTCGCACGTTAGGTATGTATCTGCGGACTTTCAATTACCAAACGCGCGAATCACCCTAGTGTCGCAATGGATTTGCGCGTCCGCGACCTCAGGCGCGGGGCGGGTGCCCCTCGTCGAGGTCATGTACAAAGCGACTCAACCGCCTTGCCGCCTCCGGAAGATCGCGCTTGGCGGTCTCCGTGACGATGAGCAGTTGACGGGTGAGAGCGGTCTTTGCATCGACAGACACGTTCAGCGCATGCACGCGGGCGTGAGCTTGCTTCAACCGCTCGGCCACAAGCGCGTAGAGCGCTGCGACTTCCTGGTCGTCCGGCGCCTCAGCTGGTGTTGCGGAGGTGACGTCCGGCCGATCGTCAATTCGGCGTTCGGATCCCCGGCCCGTGGACTCCTCGGACGCGGGTTCGCCGCCCGCGTACGGAGGTTCATGGTGCCGGTGCATGTACTGATTGTGCCATCTACCCGCAGTTGTACTTGCGCGGGGCCCTCTTCCGCAAAGCCGAATGGGCAATCCGGGGAGCCCCCGGTGCTAACTCGTGCTCCGGAACGACGGATGGCCCGGCCCCCCCGAGGGGGAGCGCGGGCCATCCGGTGGATCGTCAGAATGCTTGTTCTGAGGGGAACTCAGGACACCGGCAGAGTACGGGGCTTGAACGCCGGACGGGTCGCCTCGTAGGCGGCGATGTCCCCCTCGTTCTGCAGCGTGATGCTGATGTCGTCCAGGCCGTTGAGCAGCCGCCACCGGAGGTTGTCGTCCAGTTCGAAGGTCGCGGTGATGCCTTCGGCCCGGACTTCCCGTGCTTCCAGATCAACGGTGATCTCGGCCGAAGGGTCACTCTCGGTGAGCGACCAGAGGCGCTCCACGGTCTCCTGCGGCAGCACGACGGTCAGCAGACCGTTCTTCAGCGAGTTGCCCCGGAAGATGTCGGCGAAGCGCGAGGAGATGACCGCGTGGAAGCCGTAGTTCTGCAGCGCCCAGACCGCGTGCTCCCGGGAGGAGCCGGTGCCGAACTCGGGGCCGGCCACCAGGACGGTGGCGCCCTCGCGCTCGGGCCGGTTGAGGACGAACGACTCGTCCTTGCGCCAGGCCTCGAACAGGCCGTCCTCGAAACCGGATCGGGTGACCTTCTTGAGCCAATGGGCCGGGATGATCTGGTCCGTGTCCACGTTGCTGCGGCGCAGCGGGACGGCCCGGCCGGTGTGGGTGGTGAACTTCTCCATGGCTCAGGCCTCCACGGCGACGTTGGCGGAGTTGGCGGACAGGTCCGACGGGGCGGCCAGCCGGCCCAGGACGGCGGTCGCGGCGGCGACCTGCGGGGAGACCAGGTGGGTGCGGCCGCCCTTGCCCTGGCGGCCCTCGAAGTTGCGGTTCGAGGTGGAGGCGCAGCGCTCCCCCGGAGCGAGCTGGTCGGGGTTCATGCCCAGGCACATCGAGCAGCCGGCGTGCCGCCATTCGGCCCCGGCGGCGGTGAACACCTTGTCCAGGCCCTCCTCGACGGCCTGGAGCGCGACCCGGACGGAGCCGGGGACGACCAGCATCCGCACCCGGTCGGCGACCTTGCGGCCCTCCAGCACGGCGGCGGCGGCGCGCAGGTCCTCGATCCGGCCGTTGGTGCAGGAGCCGACGAAGACCGCGTCGACGGCGACCTCGCGCAGCGGGGTGCCCGCCTCCAGGCCCATGTACGCGAGGGCGTTCTCGGCGGCCGCGCGCTCCTGCGGGTCGGCGAAGTCCGCGGGGTTCGGGACGTCCGCGCCGAGCGGGGCGCCCTGGCCGGGGTTGGTGCCCCAGGTGACGAAGGGGGTGAGCTCGCTCGCGTCGATGAACACCTCGTGGTCGAAGACGGCGTCCTCGTCGGTGGCCAGGGTCCGCCAGTACGCGACGGCAGCGTCCCAGTCCTCGCCCTGCGGGGCGTGCGGGCGACCCTGGAGGTAGTCGAAGGTGGTGTCGTCCGGGGCGATCATGCCGGCCCGGGCGCCCGCCTCGATCGACATGTTGCAGACGGTCATCCGGGCCTCCATCGACAGGCTCCGGATCGCCGAACCGCGGTACTCCAGGACGTAGCCCTGGCCGCCGCCGGTGCCGATCTTCGCGATCACGGCGAGGATCAGGTCCTTGGCCGTGACGCCCTCGGGCAGGTCGCCCTCGACGGTGACCGCCATGGTGCGGAACGGCGCCAGCGGCAGGGTCTGGGTGGCCAGCACGTGCTCGACCTGGCTGGTGCCGATGCCGAACGCCAGCGCGCCGAAGGCGCCGTGGGTGGAGGTGTGGGAGTCGCCGCAGACCACGGTGGTGCCGGGCTGGGTCAGGCCGAGCTGGGGGCCGACCACGTGCACCACGCCCTGCTCGACGTCGCCGAGCGAGTGGATCCGTACGCCGAACTCGGCCGCGTTGCGGCGCAGGGTCTCCAACTGCACCCGGGAGACCGGGTCCGCGATCGGCTTGTCGATGTCCAGGGTCGGGGTGTTGTGGTCCTCGGTGGCGATCGTCAGATCGGTGCGGCGGACCGTACGGCCGGCCAGCCGCAGCCCGTCGAAGGCCTGCGGGCTGGTCACCTCGTGGAGCAGGTGCAGGTCGATGAACAGGAGGTCGGGCTCGCCCTCCGCGCGCCGCACGACGTGGTCGTCCCAGACCTTCTCTGCGAGTGTCCGTCCCATCGGATTCCCTCCAGCCGGCCGCGTTGCCGGCCTTCTCGTGTCGTCGAGGTCATTGCGCGCCCGCCCGTGGGGAGCGTGTTCGCGAGACCTGCACGCCGGATCGCTGTCCACGATGCGGACACTCTGACGAGGCCCCATCCTGGATGTCTCCCGGGCTGCTGCATCCAGAGTGGCGCTTTTCCCGGAAGATTGAACTTGCGTCTCGCGGAATGAGACTGCAGTCTTAGGGCATGGACAACTCTAGCGGCGTCGGCGTTCTCGACAAGGCCGCTCTGGTGCTCAGCGCACTGGAGTCGGGCCCCGCCACGTTGGCGGGGCTGGTCGCCGCCACCGGTCTGGCGCGCCCCACGGCCCACCGACTCGCCGTCGCACTCGAACACCACCGTCTGGTCACCAGGGACATGCAGGGGCGGTTCATCCTCGGCCCCCGCCTGTCCGAACTCTCCGCCGCGGCGGGCGAGGACCGGCTGCTCGCCACCGCGGGCCCGGTCCTGACCCACCTGCGCGACGTCACCGGCGAGAGCGCACAGCTCTACCGCCGGCAGGGCGAGATGCGGATCTGCGTAGCCGCCGCCGAGCGGCTCTCCGGTCTGCGGGACACCGTCCCGGTCGGCAGCACCCTGCCGATGAAGGCCGGCTCGGCCGCCCAGGTCCTACTGGCCTGGGAGGAGCCCGAGCGGCTCCACCGCGGCCTCCAGGGCGCCCGCTTCACCGCCACCGCGCTCAGCGGCGTCCGGCGGCGCGGCTGGGCCCAGTCGATCGGCGAGCGGGAGCCGGGCGTCGCGTCCGTCTCCGCCCCCGTGCGCGGCCCCTCCAACCGCGTGGTGGCCGCCGTCTCCGTCTCCGGCCCGATCGAGCGCCTGACCCGCCACCCGGGCCGGCTGCACGCCCAGGCCATCATCGAGGCCGCGAACCGGCTCACCGAGGCCCTGCGGCGCAGCTGATCCGGCGGACTCCCCCACCCACCCCGCCGACTCCCCCGAACCCGAATCCCCCACTCCCCCACCGCACGCGAAAGGGCCCCGCTCGGATCGAGCGGGGCCCTTCGCACACCTGCGCGGCGGAAAAGCAAAAAGACCCCGCGGACGGGGTCTTCCATATTTCTGGCTGGGGTACCAGGACTCGAACCTAGACTAAATGAACCAGAATCACTCGTGCTGCCAATTACACCATACCCCAACGCAAAGCAAGGGCCGATGGGCATGTCCTCGAGAAGAACACAGCCACCGGCTTCGTGCTTTGAAGTACCCCCGACCGGATTCGAACCGGCGCTACTGCCGTGAGAGGGCAGCGTGCTAGGCCGCTACACAACGGGGGCATCCTGGCGATCCCCTGCGGGATCAGTACCCCCGACCGGATTCGAACCGGCGCTACTGCCGTGAGAGGGCAGCGTGCTAGGCCGCTACACAACGGGGGCTTTCCAGGCGATCCCTTGCGGGATCAGTACCCCCGACCGGATTCGAACCGGCGCTACTGCCGTGAGAGGGCAGCGTGCTAGGCCGCTACACAACGGGGGCTTGGATCTTCATTTGTACTGCTGGGTGACCGTTGCCGATCGTACTGCGCTGGGGTACCAGGACTCGAACCTAGACTAAATGAACCAGAATCACTCGTGCTGCCAATTACACCATACCCCACCAGAGTTGAACCCCTGCGGGCCCTTCTCAGGCGTTGCGCCTCTCGGTCGGTCCCGTTCCGAGGGGCTTTCGCTCCCTCGTCCGTTCCCTCCCGGGCGGCGCAGAAAGAACATTACCCGACGTCTGCCCTGGCTCCAAAATCGATAACCGCAGGCAGCGGTGGGGAGGCCGTCCGATGACCTCCGGGTGCGCCGCGGGCCCGGCACGGAGCCGGGCCCGCGGGCTGCTCAGGAGGCGCTTGCGCGGGCCGTTCAGGCCGTCGGCAGCGCGTCCAGGGCGGAACGGAGCCGGCGCAGCGTCTCGGGGCGGCCGAGCAGCTCCATCGACTCGAACAGCGGCGGCGAGACCCGGCGGCCCGTGACGGCCACCCGCAGCGGCGTGAAGGCGAACTTGGGCTTGATGCCCAGGCCCTCCACCAGGGCCTCGCGCAGCGCGGCCTGGATCGGCTCCGGGGTGAAGTCCGCGAGCTCCTCCAGCGCCTTGACGCTGGCCTCCAGCACCGGACCGGCGTCCGCGGTCAGCACCTTGGCGGCGTCGTCCGGGTCCACCGCGAAGTCGGCCGGGTCGACGAACAGGAAGCCGGCCATGTTGACGATCTCGCTCAGCACGACCATCCGCTCCTGGGTGAGCGGCGCGATCCGGGCGAGCAGGTCCAGCTGCTCGGCGGTCGGCTCGGCCGGCAGCAGGCCGGGGCCCTGGAGGAACGGCACCAGGCGGCGGACGAAGTCCTCCGGGGCCAGCCGGCGGACGTGCTCGGCGTTGATCGCCTCGCACTTCTTGAGGTCGAAGCGCGCCGGGTTGGAGTTCACCTTGGCGACGTCGAAGGCGGCGACCATCTCGTCCATGTCGAACAGGTCGCGGTCCTCGGCCAGCGACCAGCCCAGCAGGGACAGGTAGTTGAGCAGGCCCTCGCGGATGAAGCCGCGCTCGCGGTACAGGTTGAGCGAGGACTGCGGGTCGCGCTTGGAGAGCTTCTTGTTGCCCTCGCCCATCACGTACGGCAGGTGGCCGAAGCGCGGGGTGGCGCCCTCGCCGACGCCGATCTCGGCGAGCGCCGCGTACAGCGCGATCTGCCGCGGGGTGGAGGACAGCAGGTCCTCGCCGCGCAGCACGTGGGTGATGCCCATCAGGGCGTCGTCCACCGGGTTGACCAGGGTGTACAGCGGGGCGCCGTTGGCGCGGACGATGCCGTAGTCCGGGACGTTCTCCGGCTCGAAGGTGAGCGTGCCGCGCACCAGGTCGTCGAAGGAGATGGTCCGGTCGGGCATCCGGAAGCGCAGGATCGGCTCGCGCTTCTCCAGCTTGTAGACGGCGACCTGCTCCTCGGTCAGCTCGCGGCAGTGGCCGTCGTAGCCGGAGGGCTTGCCGGCCGCGCGGGCGGCCTCGCGCCGGGCGTCCAGCTCCTCGGTGCTGCAGTAGCAGTGGTACGCGTGGCCGGCCTCCTGGAGGCGGCGGGCGACGTCGGCGTAGATGTCCATCCGCTGCGACTGGCGGTACGGCGCGTGCGGGCCGCCGACCTCCGGGCCCTCGTCCCAGTCCAGGCCGAGCCAGCTCATGGCCTCCAGCAGCTGGGTGTACGACTCCTCGGAGTCGCGGGCGGAGTCGGTGTCCTCGATCCGGAAGACCAGCTTGCCGCCGGTGTGGCGGGCGTAGGCCCAGTTGAACAGGGCCGTGCGGACCATGCCCACGTGGGGGTTGCCGGTCGGGGACGGACAGAAGCGAACCCGGACGGCCGGGTCAGTGTTAGCCACGCTTGATCACCTTGTTGGCGAGAGTGCCGATGCCTTCGATGGAGACGGCGACCTCGTCGCCGACGTTGAGCGGGCCCACCCCTGCGGGCGTGCCGGTGAGGATGACGTCGCCGGGCAGCAGCGTCATGGCCTCGGAGATGTGGACGACCAGTTCGGCGACCGAGCGGATCATCAGGGAGGTGCGGCCGGTCTGGCGGAGCTCGCCGTTGACCGTGCAGGTGATCGCCAGGTCGGACGGGTCGAGGTCGGTCTCGATCCACGGGCCCAGCGGGCAGGCGGTGTCGAAGCCCTTGGCCCTGGCCCACTGGCCCTCGCGCTGCTGGACGTCCCGGGCGGTGACGTCGTTGGCGCAGGTGTAGCCGAGGATCACCTCGGGCACCCGGTCCAGCGGCACCTCGCGGCACATCCGGCCGATCACCACGGCGAGTTCGGCCTCGTGGTGGACGTCCGAGGAGAACGGCGGGTACGCGATGTTCTCGGTCGGGCCGATCACCGAGGTGGACGGCTTGAAGAAGGTGAGCGGGACGTCCGGGACGTCGTTGCCCAGCTCCGCCGCGTGCGCCGCGTAGTTGCGGCCGACCGCCACGATCTTGTTGGGGAGCATCGGGCTGAGCAGCCGGACGTCCTGGAAGCGGTAGCTCTCACCGGTGGGCTGAGGTTGGCCGAACGGGTGACCGGCCAGCTCGTGCACGACCAGCGAGTCGGGCCGGGACGGATCCCCCTCGACCACGCCGAAGGAAACGCTGCCGGCGGCAGGGCTCCCCTCCCGGACGGAAAACCTGGCAATGCGCACGGCTGGGCTACCCCTCGCTTCGTCGGCCGCCCGGGGCGCCCCCGGGCGCTGCTGGGCGCCCCGCCCGCCACGGGCGCGGCCCCGTCAATCGCGCCCAGGCTATCGCGTGGGGCCTCCCGCGACCCCTTCGGCCCTGTTCAGCGCGGTCGGGGCGGAGGGCCCCGACCCGGGACGCACGAGGGCGCCGCCACCGCTGTTCGCGGTGACGGCGCCCTCGGGTCGCGCCAGGGGCGGGATCAGTCCCGGGGGGTAATGACGGGGGCGACCATCAGCTGGACGCGGCGCGGGTTGGCGGTGACGGCCGGCAGCTCGGTGCCGTAGGTGACGACGTCCTCGGGCTTGCGGGCACCCGGGATCCTGCTGAAGTCCTCGACCGAGGCCAGCGTGGTCCGGCGCGGGTTCGCCGTGGAGCGGCAGGACAGCGTGGACTTGGTGGCCTTCTTCGCCAGGGACATCGAGAGCACCTCGTGGTCGTGGCCGGGCGGTCCGCCAGGGATCCGCACCGGCCTGCGTGATTCCGATTGATTCGGAGGGGTTCTGGGCAGGCTGATCGGGGCCGTGCTCAGGAGACAGCCAAGGTTACGAGATCTCTTTCCATACGGGCCGTGACCAAAGCTACACATTCACCTGTGATTTTGCTCACAAATTGACGCACAAATCACGAATATCCGGCATATCGCCGGATCGGAATTTCCCGACAATTCGCCCGGAACGGTCATTCCGGCAGGTCTGCGACTCTTGTCGATCTCCGGCCACGTTGGCATGTATCCGGCGAGTGTCCGAAAAAGGCGGTATTCCGGTCCGGTTACCGCACAGTCAGTGAGATCACGCATGCGGTCGGTAGTACCCGACCGTCGGTTCCGGCGGCCCTTGTTGGGATTCCCTCGCTGTGCTGGAATGCCACGGACCGTGGGTAGGGAGCAGTCCACCCCGGCGACCCGCTCTCCCGGACCGGCCGGGGTGCGGAAGGAAACTCGACACCGTCCAGGCCGTGGCGACGCGGCGGGACGCCCGGTCCAGAGGTTGCGACGCCAGTGCAGGGACGTTTCAAAAGGGGTAGCGGCGCCGCGGGTAACCCGGAGTCGCGCGAGCCCGTGGCAGCCCCTCAACAGGCGGCGGCCCCCGGCGGCCCGACCGACCCCGTGACGCCCGAGGCCCTCGCCCGGCCGGACGACGACGGCCAGGAACGGAAGTCCGCCCGGGACAAGCTCCGGACCACCCTGACCAGGCGCCGCGCCACCGGTCTGAGCCGGCTCGCGATGCGCAACTGGCGCATCCGCACCCGACTGATCGCCCTGCTCGCGCTGCCGGTCATGGTCTCGCTGGTCCTCGGCGGCCTGCGCATCCAGACCTCGATGCAGAACTCGCAGCAGCTCGCCCAGATGGCCAACCTGTCGGACCTGGCCAAGAAGGCGACCAACCTCGCGGACGCCCTGCAGACCGAACGCGACATCAGCGCCGGCTACATCACCAACCGGCCGAACGACCCGCTGGACGACGAGATCGTCGCCGCCCGCAAGAGCACCGACGACCTCAGCCGCACCTTCACCGCCTCCTCCGACAAGTTCGAGAACCTCCAGCTCTCCGGCGGGAAGGCGCTGCTGTTCCAGATCCGCAAGGACCTGAACTCGATCGCGGACGCCCGCAACACGCCGTACCAGAACAACCAGAACATCCAGGCGACGATCACCGCGTACGACGTGATCATCCGCGACCTCCTGGGCATCACCCAGGACATCGCGCTCGCCTCGAACAACCAGGACCTGCTCATCGCCACCCGCGCGCTGCAGCAGTTCTCGCTCGCCAAGGACGCCACCTCGCAGCAGCGCGCGCTGATCAGCGCCGGTCTGGGCAACCCCAAGGCCCCCGACCTGAGCGCGAGCGACGAGTCCTTCGGCATCCGCCTGCGCACCACGTACGACAACGCGCTGACCAGTTTCAACAACATCTACACCTCGCACGACCTGGACAACCTGCGCGGCCAGCTGAGCTACAACAACGTCATCGCCGAAGCGGACCGCTACTCGCGCTCGATCCTCCAGCCGGGCGGCATCCACCAGACCGAGGCGGTCTCGTACAAGGACTGGTACGAGAAGGCCACCACCAAGATCACGGCCGAGCGCCGGATCGAGGCCAAGCTGATCGAGGACCTCGACGGAAAGGCCCAGGACCTCCAGTCCCAGGCCGACACCGAGGCCCTGATCATCGGTGCCGCCGTCGCCCTGACCCTGATCATCGCCCTCGGCGGCGCCGGTCTGATCGCCCGCTCGATGGTGCGCTCGCTGACCCGCCTGCAGACCGCGGCCGAGGACGTCGCCGAGCGCCGCCTGCCCGAGCTGGTCAAGACGCTCTCCGAGAGCGACCCGCACGACGTCGACACCACGGTCGAGCCGGTCGCCGTCGACTCGACCGACGAGATCGGCCACGTGGCCCACGCGTTCGACATGGTGCACAGCGAGGCCGTCCGCCTCGCCGCCGAGCAGGCCCTCCTGCGCGGCAACATCAACGCGATGTTCACCAACCTCTCGCGCCGCAGCCAGGGCCTCATCCAGCGCCAGCTGTCGCTCATCTCCGAACTGGAGAGCCGCGAGGCCGACCCGGACCAGCTGGCCAACCTGTTCAAGCTCGACCACCTCGCGACCCGCATGCGCCGCAACGGCGAGAACCTCCTCGTCCTCGCCGGTGAGGACCCGGGCCGCCGCTGGACCCGCCCCGTCCCGCTGGTCGACGTGCTCCGCGCCGCCGCCTCCGAGGTGGAGCAGTACGAGCGCATCGAACTCGCCGCCGTGCCGTCGGCCGAGGTCGCCGGCCGCGTCGTCAACGACCTCGTCCACCTGCTCGCCGAGCTGCTGGAGAACGCCACCTCGTTCTCCAGCCCGCAGACCCGCGTGCGGGTCACCGGCCACGCCCTGCCGGACGGCCGGGTGCTGGTCGAGATCCACGACACCGGCATCGGCCTCAGCCCGGACGACCTGGCCGAGATCAACGAGCGCCTGGCCAACCCGCCGACGGTGGACGTCTCGGTCTCCCGCCGCATGGGCCTCTTCGTGGTCGGCCGCCTGTCCCTGCGACACGGCATCCGGATCCAGCTGCGTCCGAGCGACTCCGGCGGCACCACCGCGCTGGTCATGCTCCCGGTCGACGTCACCAACTCCGCCGACCGGCGCGGCCCCGGCGGCCGTCCCGGCCCCGGCGCACCGGGCAAGCAGCAGCGCGGGGCCGCCCCGACGCCGCGCCAGCAGCGCCAGGTGCCGCCCGCCCGCCAGGGCGGTCCGGCCGCGCTCGGCCAGGGCCCGGCGGGCGGTGCCCCGCAGGGCGGCCGTCCGCAGCTCGGCCAGGGCGGTCCGTCCGCCCCCGCCGCGCCGACCGGCCCGGGTGCGCCCGGCGGCCGGACCGGCGGGCCGGCCGGACTGCCGACCCGTCAGGTCGGCCAGTCGCTGCGCGAGACCCCCCCGGCCCCGCAGGGCCAGCAGGCTCCGGGCCGGTCCGGTCAGGACGGCCTGCCGCAGCGCACCCCCGGCCAGCAGGGCCCGCAGGGCCCGGGTCAGCCGGGCCGGCGCGGCCAGGGCCGACCGGCCACGGCGCCGCAGGGTCAGGGCCCGCAGGGACCCGGCCAGCAGGCCCCCGGCCAGCCCGGTCAGCAGGGCCCCGGTCAGCAGGGCCCCGGCCAGCCGCAGCAGGCGCCGCAGGGCGCGCTGCCGCAGCGCTCCCCCGGCCGTCAGGGCCCGCCGCAGGGCGGCCCGAACGGCCTGCCGCGCCGCGGCCAGGGCCGCCCCGGCCAGGAACGTCCGCGTCCCGGCGGCGAGTTCGACGGTGCTCCGGGCGCTCCCGCGCCGCGGACCGGCGAGCAGCCGCAGCACGGCCGCCCCGGCGGTCCCGGCGCCCCGCAGCAGGGTGCCCGTCCGGGCAACCGTCCGCAGGACGGCCTGCCGCAGCGCACCCCCGGCCAGCAGGGCCCGCAGGGCCCGGGTCAGCCGGGCCGGCCCGGTCCGCAGGGCCCCCAGGGGCCTCAGGGTCCGCAGGGCCAGCGCCGCCCGCAGCGTCCCGGCCCGGAGGCGCCCCAGCAGGGCCGCCAGCCCCAGCCCCAGCTGCCCCCGCAGCAGCAGCCCCAGCCGCTGCCGTCGGCCGAGCCGGCGTCGGTGGAGAGCACCCAGCAGTTCGCCCGGCCGCGCTTCGAGGCCAGCCAGATCGACCCGCGGGACCCGCTGGGCCTCGGCCTGGTGGAGCCGGTGCTGCCGAACGTGCCGGGCCCGGCCCAGCCGCAGCCCCAGCAGCCGCAGCCGGCCCCGCAGCAGCAGGCGCCGCAGCAGCCGCAGCGCCAGGAGCCGATGGCCCTGCCGACCGGCCCGTCCGAGGCCACCGGCGAGCAGCCCTGGTACCCGCAGCAGGCCGACGGCCAGCCGCAGGGCCGGCCCCGTTCGTACCAGCCGCGCCGCCCCGGCACCTCCGCGCCGGACCTCCAGCAGCCGGACCTCCAGCAGCCGGGCCGGCCGCAGCGGGCCCCGCAGCAGCAGCCCCGGCAGGAGCGCCCCCAGGCCCCCCAGGCCCCCCAGGCCCCCCAGGGCCAGGCGCCCCGGCAGCAGGCCCCGCAGGCCCAGCAGCAGGCGCCCCGGCAGCAGGCCCCGCAGGGCCAGCCGCAGCCGCCGCAGCCGGGCGTCGGTGACGCGCCCTGGCGCCCGTCCGCGAACGACGAGCGCTGGCGCCGTGCCGAGCAGGTCCGCGAGCCCTCGACCAGCGGGGTCACCATGTCCGGCCTCCCCCGGCGGACCCCGCAGGCCAACCTGGTCTCCGGCACCGCCGAGGCCTCGCCGCTGACCGGTCCCCAGGTCTCCCGGGCCCCCGAGGAGGTCCGCGGCCGCCTGACCAACCTGCGCCGCGGCATCCAGCAGGGCCGGCGGGCCGGGGCCGAGCAGGCCGCCAACCAGCCGGGCTCCCAGCATGGTGCCCAGCAGCCCGGATTCGATAGTTTCGGTGGCCGGAGCGACGGCAACGGCGCAGATCACCAGGAGCGTTGAGTTGAACCAGATGAGCCAGGCCGCACAGAACCTGAACTGGCTGATCACCAACTTCGTGGACAACACCCCCGGGGTGTCCCACACCGTGGTGGTCTCCGCCGACGGCCTCCTGCTGTGCATGTCCGAGGGGTTCCCGCGCGACCGCGCCGACCAGCTCGCCGCCGTCGCCTCCGGCCTCACCTCCCTCACCTCCGGCGCCAGCCGGATCTTCGAGGGCGGCGAGGTCAACCAGACCGTCGTCGAGATGGAGCGCGGCTTCCTGTTCCTGATGGCCGTCAGCGACGGCTCCGCCCTCGCCGTCCTGGCCGCACCCGACTCCGACATCGGTCTGGTCGGGTACGAGATGGCCCTGCTCGTCGACCGGGCCGGCGCCGTCCTCACCCCCGCACTCCGCGCGGAACTCCAGGGCAGTCTCCTGCACTGACCGGAACCCACGCGGACCATCCACCGTTCCACCCCGCACCGGGTCCGACCCGACCGGACCCGGCGCCTCACCCTCAGCTACCCTCAGGCAGCTGATCCCGCCTCAGCTGGCACCGCCCCAGCTGGAACCGGCTGCCCAAGGCCGCAGCACAAGGAGGACCCATGACCCCGCCCTCGACACCCGCCGGCTCGTACGGCAACGGGTACGGCAGCGGCTACGGCGGGCAGCAGTCCGACGGCTACGAGCAGCAGCCGCTGGTCCGCCCCTACGCGATGACCGGCGGCCGGACCCGCCCCCGCTACCAGCTCGCGATCGAGGCCCTGATCTCGACCACGGGCTCGGCCGAGCGCACCACCGGGCTGCTGCCCGAGCACGCCCGGATCGTCGGTCTCTGCCGCGAGGTCAAGTCCATCGCGGAGATCTCCGCACTGGCCGGCGTTCCGCTCGGTGTGGCCCGGATCCTCGTGGCCGACCTGGCCGAGGCCGGTCTCGTCGCCATCCACCAGCCCGCCGCCGCGGGCGAGTCGGGCGGAACGCCCGATGTCACGCTGCTCGAAAGGGTCCTCAGTGGACTTCGCAAGCTCTAACGCGGCCGCCGCCACCCGCGCCACCACCTCCGCGAAGATCGTCATCGCCGGCGGCTTCGGCGTCGGCAAGACCACGCTCGTCGGCGCCGTCTCCGAGATCAACCCCCTGCGCACCGAAGCCGTCATGACCTCGGCCTCCGCCGGCATCGACGACATCAGCCACGTCTCCGGCAAGACGACCACCACCGTCGCCATGGACTTCGGCCGCATCACCCTCGACGAAGACCTCATCCTCTACCTCTTCGGCACCCCCGGACAGGACCGCTTCTGGTTCATGTGGGACGACCTCGTCCGAGGCGCCATCGGAGCCGTCGTCCTCGTCGACACCCGCCGCCTCGCCGACTGCTTCCCCGCCCTCGACTACTTCGAGAACAGCGGCCTGCCCTTCGTCGTCGCCCTCAACGGCTTCGACGGCCACCAGCCCCACACCGGCGACGAAGTCCGCGAAGCCCTCCAACTCGGCCCCGACACCCCCGTCGTCACCCTCGACGCCCGCCGACGCGACAGCGCCAAGAGCGCCCTCATCACCCTCGTCGAACACGCCCTCCTCGCCCGACTCCGCTGACGAGCCGGGCACACGGGCACCGGTGGGCGCGCGAGCACCCGCGGGAACCGAGCGGCCCCGGCGAACCGTCACACTGACGGGTCGCCGGGGCGGCGGTGCTTTACCGGCCGGTGTCCTCCCGGGGCCGCGCGCAAGACCCGTGTATAAGCAGCGGATAACAGTTCGGTAGGCATTTTGTGATCAACAATGACGCAGCGTGGCGAATCAGCGTCACTCAGCGCCAGATCACCACGGTTTTGCTCCGTCATGTCGTTGATTGTCCGTATTGTTCCGACGCGGGTGCCTTGCGACGGCTGTTTGTCCCCCATCCCTGCACGTGCTGAAATTCCAGCTACCCCTGAACATCCCGCTCCGGCCGTCCGGCGGCGGGCCAGGGCCCCGGGGGTAGCGCTGGATTGATCCATGGCCGGCAAGTCGGCCGAGAGGTAGTAGTCGAGTGAGGCGTAAGCAGCAACCCGCCCCGCAGCGGCGCTCCGAGCCCCGCCAGAGCGCGCCGAACGGCGGCGCCGCGGAACCGGCCGGATTCTCCGCGTTCACTCCCACCGAGGAGCGTCCCCAGACCACCCCGGCCCCCAAGCCCCCGACGGCCTCCACGGAGCCGCGCACGGGTGCGGCGGGTCAGTCCGGCGAAGGCGGGCCGTCCAGCCGGTACGACTTCCTCCGTCCGCGCAACTGGCGCGTGCCGACCCGACTGATCGCGATCCTGCTGATCCCCGTGATCATCAGTCTCGTCTTCGGCGGTCTGCGAGTGAACACCTCGGTCGACGGCTACATCAAGGCCTCCAAGGCCGAGAAGACCGCCGAGCTCGCCAAGGCGGCGACCGAACTCGCCGAGGCGCTCGAGAACGAGCGCGACAAGACCCTGATACCCCTGCTCACCGGGCAGGACCCGAACAACGAGGTCGCCAAGCGCCGCGCCGACACCGACGCCGCGCTCAAGGCCTACAACGCCGCGTACGACGCCTCCGACAAGTCCGGCGAGCTCCCGCGCCGCCACGAGGCCTTCCAGACCCTCGTGGTCGACCTCCCGCACCTGCGGCAGGTCGCGTACGGCAGGGAGCTGTTCGCCAGCGCCACCGCGAGCGCCTACTCGGCGATGTTCGCGCCGCTGCTGGCCTACGACAACTCGGTCGGCAACGGCTCCGCCAACGCCACCAGCAAGGGCCGCGCGATCTACGCGATGTCGCTGGCCAAGGCCTCCGCCTCGACCCAGCGCTCGCTGATGCTGAGCCTGCTGGTCGGTGCCTCGCAGGGCGTGACCACGCGCTACGAGAACCAGGACATGACCCAGCAGATCCTGGTCGCGGAGAAGCTGGAACAGGTCTCGCTCTCCGAGTTCAACACCGGTGCCGCCCCCGAGGACGCCCGCAAGTACGCGGACGCCCAGGTCGCCCTGGCCACCGCCCAGGACCGCTCGGCGTACAAGATGCCGAACGGCACCGCGCCCACCATGGGGGGCCTGCTGGCGCTGGCCGCCAACTACGCCGAGGCCGCCGCCATCGGCCAGCAGAAGGGCAAGGCCGCCGCCGACGCCGCGTACGCCGAGGCCAAGAACTCCGGTCTGACCCCGGACAACTGGAACCAGGCCGCCGGAACCCACATCCAGGCCCTGCGGAACACCGAAGTCGCGCTGCTGGACGCCGTCCTCACCGACTCCCGCAACCTCAAGGACAACGCGCTCTACGACGCCATCCTCAACACGGTCATCGTCGTCGCCGCACTGATCCTGGCCGGCCTGCTCACCGGCTACGTCGCCCGCTCGATGATCCTCGGCATGCGCACCCTGCGCAGCGCCGCCCTGGAGATCGCCGACCACCGCCTGCCGGACCTGGTCGAGAAGCTCTCCAAGACCGACCCGGACCGGGTCGACACCTCGGTGAGCGCGATCCCGCTGCACGGCAAGGACGAGATCGGCGAAGTCGCCCGGGCCTTCGACCAGGTCCACCAGCAGGCCGTGGCGCTCGCCGCCGAGCAGGCCCTGCTGCGAGGGAACGTCAACGCGATCTTCACCAACCTGTCGCGCCGCAGCCAGGGTCTGATCCAGCGCCAGCTGGCACTGATCACCGACCTGGAGAACAACGAGGCCGACCCGGACCAGCTGGAGAACCTCTTCAAGCTGGACCACCTCGCGACCCGTATGCGCCGCAACGGTGAGAACCTCCTCGTCCTCGCCGGCGAGGAGGCCGGCCGCCGCTGGAACACCCCGGTCCCGCTGGTCGACGTGCTGCGCGCCGCCGCCTCCGAGGTGGAGCAGTACGAGCGCGTCGAGCTGTCCGGCATCCCCGAGGTCGAGGTCGTCGGCGCCGCCGTGACCGACCTCGTCCACCTGCTCGCCGAGCTGCTGGAGAACGCCACCTCGTTCTCCAGCCCGCAGACCCGGGTGCTGGTCAACGCGACCCGCCTGCCGGACGGCCGGGTGCTGGTCGAGATCCACGACAAGGGCATCGGCCTCACCGCCGACGACTTCGCGGAGATCAACGAGAAGCTGGCCGAGCCGCCCACGGTCGACGCCACCATCTCCCGCCGCATGGGCCTCTTCGTGGTCGGCCGGCTCTCCCAGCGGCACGACGTCCGCGTCCAGCTCCGCCCGTCCGGCGAGTCCGCCGGCACCACCTCGCTCGTCATGCTCCCGCCGTTCGTCACCAAGTCCGCGATGGCGCCGGAGCCGGAGGAGCAGTTCACCGTCTCCCGGATCTTCGCCGACCAGGAGCCGACCGCCGAGTGGGCCCCGGACAACGGCGGCCGCAGCGCCGCCGAGCTCGGCTTCGACGACCACCTCACCGGCATCGGCAACGCTGGCTCCTCCGGGTTCAGCCCGGCCCTGGAGGCCGTCCAGCGCTCGCAGCGCCTCGACCAGGTCCGCCGCGCGGCCCTGGAGGGCGGCCCGCAGGAGCAGGTGCTGGACGCCGAGGTCGAGGAGGACTACCAGCAGGGCTACGACCAGTACGCCCCGCAGCAGGGCTACCAGCAGGGCGGCTACGCCGACGAGCAGTACGGCTACGACCAGAACAGCTACCAGCAGGACGAGTACGCCCAGGACGGCTACGGCCAGTACCCGCAGCAGCAGGGCTACCAGCAGGACGGCTACGCCGACGACCGCTACGGCTACGACCAGGGCGGCTACCAGCAGGACGAGTACGCCCAGGACGGCTACGGCCACCAGGCCGTGGAGGCCCCCGCGGGCCACCCGTACACCCCGGAGCCGCCCGCCCTGCCCACCGCCGAGCCCGCGCCGGCCCCCGCCGCCACCCTGCCGTCCGGGCTGCCCCAGCGCCGCCCCGGCCAGCAGCTGGCGGGCGGCGGCCCGGGCAGCGCCCCGGTCGGTCTGACCCCGTCCGGGGACACCCCGAACTGGTTCGCCGGCGCCAAGGACACCTCGGCGCCCGTCGAGTCCCGCGGCCACGACGTGTCCGCACTGGGCGGCTACGGCCCGACCGGCCCGACCGCCTCCCCCTGGCAGTCGCCGAACGACGGTGACTGGCAGCGGGCCGAGCAGCTGCGCGAGCCCTCGTCCGCCGGCACCACCGGGGCCGGACTGCCCCGGCGCGTGCCCAAGCAGAACCTGGTGCCCGGCAACGCCAAGCCGACCCCGCAGGAAGGGCCGCAGGTCTCCCGCAGCCCCGAGGAGGTCCGTGGCCGCCTCACCAACCTGCGCCGCGGCGTCGAGCAGGGCCGCAGCGCCGGCAACACCGGAAGCTTCCGGATCGACCCCGATCAGGTAGACCAGTCCGGCAACGGACAGAACCGGAGCACCGATCTCTTCGGCGGCTCGAACCACCAGGAGCGTTGAGTTGACTCAGATGAGCCAGGCCGCACAGAACCTGAACTGGCTGATCACCAATTTCGTGGACAACACCCCCGGGGTGTCCCACACCGTGGTGGTCTCGGCGGACGGCCTCCTGCTGTGCATGTCGGAGGGCTTCCCGCGCGACCGCGCCGACCAGCTCGCCGCCGTCGCCTCCGGCCTCACCTCCCTCACCTCCGGCGCCAGCCGGATCTTCGAAGGCGGCGAGGTCAACCAGACCGTCGTCGAGATGGAGCGCGGCTTCCTGTTCCTGATGGCCATCAGCGACGGCTCCGCCCTCGCGGTGCTCGCCTCCCCCGACTCCGACATCGGTCTGGTCGGGTACGAGATGGCCCTGCTCGTCGACCGGGCCGGCGCCGTCCTCACCCCCGCGCTCCGCGCAGAACTCCAGGGCAGTCTCCTGCACTGACGGTTCGTCGGATACCGTCCAGGTATTCGAAGTACCTCCGCGTCCTTCCCGGGCCCGCTTCGGCGGGCTCGGGTTCGGACGTTGTACGGCCTTCGCACCACCGGCTCCGGACTCGTACCGAAGCCCGCACCGCACCGCCGCACCTTGTGAGGAGAGGAACCGTGACACCGCCCGACGACCGCAGCGGCCAGTACGGCGTTCCGTACCCTGGCACGGGCCACGACGCCTTCGGAGCACCCGGCGCCGGCCACGGTCAGCAGTACGGTCGGCACCAGTACGGGCAGCCCCAGCAGCACCCGTACGCCCGGCCCGAGGAGCAGTACGGGCAGTACGACCCGTACGCCCGGCCGCAGCCCGCCTTCGACACCCCGCCGCCCGGCCACCCGACGCCGCCCGGCCAGGTGCCCGCCCAGGCCCCCGGCCACCGGCCGGCCCAGGAGCCCGGGTACGTCGAGGAGTTCGAGGACGAGCAGGATTCCGGCCCGCTGATCCGACCGTTCGCCATGACCGGTGGTCGCACCCGGCCCCGCTACGAACTCGCGCTGGAGGCCCTGGTCTCCGCCGACGTCGATCCGCAGCGCCTGTCCACCCTCCTCCCCGAGCACCAGCGGATCTGCACGCTGTGCACGGAGGTCAAGTCCGTCGCCGAGGTCTCGGCGCTGCTCTCACTTCCCCTGGGAGTCGCCCGGATCCTCGTGGCCGACCTGGCCGAGGCCGGCCTCGTCGCCATCCACCAGCCCGCTTCCGGGGGCGAATCCGGAAACCAGCCCGACGTCACGCTGCTCGAAAGGGTCCTCAGTGGACTTCGCAAGCTCTAACGCGGCCGCCCCCACCCGCGCCACCACCTCCGCGAAGATCGTCATCGCCGGCGGCTTCGGCGTCGGCAAGACCACGCTCGTCGGCGCCGTCTCCGAGATCAACCCC
>NZ_JBHYGR010000044.1:0-34537 GCF_042738155.1 Kitasatospora sp. NPDC059088
TGTGGCGCGCGCCGCTCGAGATGTTTAACACCCGCGCGCGGCCCGCCCCCGCCCCCCCCGCAGTGGGGGGCGCGGCGGGCGGCCCCCCGGGGGCCCCCCGCGGGCGCCCCGGCCTGCCGGTCGGCGAGCCGTCAGCGCACCGTCTGCGCCACCCGCTGCGCCGGGACGCCCGGCGTCCGGTCCGTACCCGGCGCGGCCGGGGAGGCGCCCAGCGCGGTGCCGCGGGTCTCCTCCGCCCACAGCACGCACACCAGCAGGCCCAGCGCCGTCACCCCGGCGGCGATCAGCATGGTCGGGCCGGTGCCCAGGCCGGTCAGCGACAGCGGCAGCAGGTAGGTGCCCACCGCGGCGCCGATCCGGCTGACCGAGGTGGCCATGCCCACGGCGGTGGCCCGGACCTCGGTCGGGAACAGCTCGTTGGGGTAGGTCCAGTCCAGCACGTTCGGCCCCCCGCACAGGAAGGCGTACGCGCACAGCGCGGTCAGCGCCACGGCCGCCGGGGCGGTGGGCCACACCCCCAGCAGCGCCAGCGGCACGGTCATCAGCGCGAAGGACCAGACGATGACGGGGCGCCGGCCCTTGGTGTCGATCAGGCGCAGCGCCGGGTAGCAGCCCAGCAGGAAGACCAGGCTGATCAGCCCGGTGCCCAGGGTCTCCGTCACGGTGCCGCCGGGCATGCCGAAGGAGGAGAGGATCTGCGGGCCGAAGGTGAGCATCGCGAACAGCGGGCCGACCTGGCACAGGAAGAACAGGCCGCAGAACAGGGTGCGGCGCCGGTAGGGCGGGGTCATCAGCAGCCGCAGCCCGCCGGCGGCGCGGGCGCGCCCGGCCGGGTCGGGCATCAGCTCGCGGCCGTCGACCCGCACCCCCAGGTGCTTCTCGACCACGCGCACCGCCTCGCCGACCCGCCCGTTGGCGGCCAGCCAGCGCGGCGACTCCGGCGAGCCGCGGCGGATCACCAGGAAGACCACGCACAGCACGGTGGAGCTGGCCAGCATCCACCGCCAGCTGCCCGGCCCGGCCAGCTCCAGGAACAGGTAGCCCACCACGTAGGCGAGCACCGAGCCGGCGTACCAGGCGACGATCTGCTGGCCGAGCAGCCGCCCGCGGTGCTTGGCGGGCAGCCACTCGGCCAGCAGGGAGGTGGCGATCGGGTAGTCGGCGGCCACCGCCATGCCGAGCACGAAGCGCAGCACGGTGATCGCCCACACCGAGTCGACCCAGAACGAGAGCACCGAGCAGGCGACCATCACCAGCAGGTCGGCGGTGTACATCACCTCCCGGCCGATCTTGTCGGTCAGCACGCCGAACACGGCGCCGCCGACGAACATGCCCACCAGGGCGGCGGCGCCGATCAGGCTGACCTCGGCGGTGGACAGTCCCAGCTCGGGGCGCATCCCGATCAGGGCGACACCGACGATGCTCAGGATGTAGCCGTCGAGCAGCGGCCCACCGGAACAGGCCAGGGCCAGCCTGCGGTGGAAGGCGGTGTACGGGGCGTTGTCGATCGTTTGGGACATGGGTCTGCGGGTCCTCCGGGACGTACGGCGGCCACGTGCTCTGCACGCGTCACCGTGCGCCGGGTAGACGGCGGGGAACGACGCCGCCCACCGTGGACGACGCCATCGCCCGATCACACCGGGCGACCGTCCACGGTTGCCCGGGTACGGAGGGTGAACCACCGGGGCGAAGGTCGGCCGGATTCGTGCCCAAGGTCCCGAAGCGGACAGGCCCTTCGCCCGTGCCGGTTTACGCCCCGCCCAGTCCTCACGGGCCCTGCCGCCCTCCGCCCGCCCGGCGGACCGCCACGGGTGACCCTCGTCACTTTCGGCGCCCAACGGTGTGGGACCTGCCACTTTCAGGCCCCCGGACGGGACCCGCGCAGCCGCTCCAGGCCCACGTCCAGCGCCGCCTCCAGATGGACGACGGACCCCGTGGTCAGCAGGATCAGCACCCCGCCCTGGATCCCGGCCAGCAGCGCCGCCGCCTCCCGGCCGGCGTCCAGCTCCGCCGTGACCGCGCCGCCCTCCTGGAGCCGGCGGATCCCCGCCGCGAGCTGCTCCTGCCACTGCTCCAGCAGCCGGGCCGCCACCGCCCGCGCCGCCTGCGTGGTCGAGCCCAGCTGCGACAGCGCCGTGTGCAGCGGGCAGTTCACCCCCTGGGCGCGGTAGCGGGCCACCACCTTGTCCCGCCAGCGCTGCCACGCCGCCCAGTCGTCCAGCGATCCCAGCTCCGGCTGCTGGTCCTCCAGCACCCGCGCCGCCTCGTGGCGGGCCACGGCCAGCAGCAACCCGTCCTTCCCGTCCGGGAAGTAGTGGAACAACTGGCTCTTGCTCGTCGCCGTGCGGGCCATCACGTCCTCCAGCCGCAGCGCGAACACCCCCTCCTCGCGGATCAGCCCGGCCGCGCCCTCGACGATGCGCGCCCTGGTCGCCACGCCCTTGCGGGTCAGTGCCACCTCGTACCTCCCGGAGTCCACGCCCTTCCCGCTCAGGGCACCAGCACCAGCTTGCCGGTCGTCCGCCGGGACTCCAGGTCCGCGTGCGCCCGGGCCGCCTCGGCCAGCGGGTAGCGGCCGGTGATCCGCTGGGTCAGCCGCCCCGCCCGCACCAGGTCGAACACCTCGGCGCTGCGCCGCACCAGGGCCTCGCGGGTGGGGACGTGGTGGTGCACCACCGGGTAGGTCAGCAGGATGCTGTCGGGCAGGTCGGTGGGCCGCAGGGTGGGCACGCCCATGAAGGGCCCGTAGTAGGCGTGCACGCCGTGCGGGCGCAGGGCCAGCTGGGACGAGGCGAAGGTGTCGGCGCCGCCGCCGTCGTAGACGACGTCGGCCCCGCGGCCGCCGGTCAACTCCCGTACCCGCTCCTGGAATCCGGCGCCGGAGTGGACCAGCACGTGGTCGGCGCCGGCCTCCTCGGCCGCGGCGGCCTTCTCCGCGCGGGACACCAGCCCGATCACCCGGCCGCCGCGGGCCTTGACCAGCTGGGTGAGCAGCAGGCCCACCCCGCCGGCCGCGGCGTGCACCACGGCGGTGTCGCCCGGGCCGACCGGGTAGGTCTCGGTGCTCAGGTGGTTGGCGGTCAGGCCCTGCATCAGCAGGCCGGCCGCCGTCGCGTCGTCGACGCCCTCGGGCACCTTCACCAGGGCGGCGGCCGGGATCGCGAGCAACTCGGCGTAGCTGCCCGGGTGGTAGAACCAGGCCACCCGGTCGCCGACCGCCAGGTCCGTCACCCCCGCCCCGAGCGCGCTGACGTACCCCATGCCCTCGGCCCCCAGCACGACGGGGGCCGCCCAGCCCCCGGTGCCCTGCGAACGGGCCCCGACGTCCAGGTAGTTGACCCCGGCCGCGCCCAGGCGCACCAGCACCTCGCCGGGGCCGGGCACCGGGTCGGGCAGCTCGGTCCAGCGCATGACCTCGGGGCCGCCGTGCTCCTGGATGCGGATCGCGTGCATGGGGTGACACCTTCCTGTGCGGGTTCGTCCCGGGAGGGGACGTCCAGCACGGTAGGCGCCCGAAAATGGACCCACAAGTCCAGAAACTGGGAACTCAGTGGTGCCGCCCGGCCGGTACCACCGGCCGGGCGGGGCAGCGGAGTTCAGGAGGAGGTCGGGCGGTGCGGGCCGGCGGCGCGGTCCTGCTTGCAGGCCTCCTGCTGGAGGAGGACGGCGATCTGGTCGACGTCGTCGTTGACGTCGAAGAAGCCCTGGATGTTCGGGACGGCCGCGCCGTTGACGCCGACGAAGAAGGTGTAGAGGTGGCCGTCGTCCGCCTGGAGGTAGCCCGCGTAGCTCTGGGCGTTGATGGCGAACTGCTGGTTGAGCCAGCCGAAGCCGATGATGGTGCCGGGCTTGGCGAAGACCTTGCCCCTGGCCGGGCAGTTCGTGGTGCAGAAGAGTGTGTCGGTGCCGGGCGGCGGTGCGCCCGAACGCGTCGGGGTCCTGGATCCGGGAGGCGCCAGCTCAACTGGGCGGGCTGCCTCTGGGGGGCAGGTCGATGACGTTGTCGTTGTTGACATCCTCCCCGCGCTGAAGCGCGGGGATTCCGGCCGCGCCTGCGGCACGGGACCTGCGCCCCGGTCCGCTGGTGTTCCGGTGGGTTCCTGTTTCAACAGACCGTGCCCGGCGTGGGATCGCCACGCCGGGGCTTACCGGTCCTCCGCAGGCGTTTTGCCTGTCCGCCTGCCCGGCGGCCAGGATGTTGACAGCAGCGTTGAGGTCACGGTCATGCAGCACACCGCACGCACCGCAGACCCACTCGCGCACCGCGAGTGGCTTGGGTCCGTCGCGGTGTCCGCACTCCGAGCAGAGCTGGGAGGACGGGAACGTGCGGGGCACGATCCCGACGTGCCGCCCGTACCGGGCCGCTTTCTCTTCGAGCAGGCGCCGGAAGGCGGCCCATCCGGCGTCGTGGACGGACTTGGCCAGACGGCCCCGGGCGAGGCCGCGCACGTTCAGGTCCTCCAGGTGCACCGCTTGGGTCTCGCGGATGATCCTGGTGGTCTGCTTGTGCAGCCAGTCCATGCGGGTGTCGGTCACCTTGGCATGGGCCCTGGCGACCTTGCGGCGGGCCTTGGCCCGGTTCTTCGACCCCTTCGCCTTGCGGGACAGCGCCCGCTGCGCGGCCTTGAGTTTCCTCTCCGCCTTGCGGAGGAAGCGCGGGTTGTCGATTACGCTGCCGTCGGAGAGGACGGCGTAGGTGGTCAGCCCGAGGTCGATGCCGACCTCGGCATCGACCTCGGGCAGGTGCTCGGGTTCGACGTCCACCACGAAACTGGCGTGGTACCGGCCAGCCGCATCCAGGACGACCGTCACGGACGACGGGTCGGCGGGCAGCGCCCTCGACCACTTCACCCGCACGTCACCGATCTTCGCCAGGTTCAGCTTCCCGTTGCCCCGCAGCCGGAACCCGTTGCGGGAGAACCGCAGCGACTGCCGGGCATCGCGCTTCGACTTGAACACTGGCAGCCCGACCGGGCGACCGGCCCGCCTGCCGGACACCGAGTCGAAGAAGTTGCGGTACGCGGTATCCAGATCGCGCAGGGACGACTGCAACGCGTCCACCGACACCGACCCCAGCCACGACCGGGCATCCGTCCTCTTCGCCTCGGTGATCACCGACTTGGCCAGGGCACCGGTCGGGATCCTCGACCCGTCCGCCTTCCACGCGGCTTTCCGCAGGGCGAGCGCATCGTTGTACACCACCCGCGCACATCCGAACGTCCGGGCCAGCGATTGCCGCTGACCCTTCGTCGGATAGATGCGATAGGAGTACCTGAGATGCACGAAATCAACCTACCGACAGGCACTGACAACCAGATGCGGCCACCCGCACAGCGGTCCGCCCTGACAGCGAAACACCGCCACCTGACCTGCTCCGCAGGCAGTCCGTTTCTCCCCCGTAAGCGGGAGGTACCCCACCCCCGGCCAAAGCCTGGGGTATGCACGGAGGTCCCCGATGAACCGGAACGGCGCCGAACCGGCCTGGATCTACGACTGGTCGGGGTGGGCCTACGACTCGGGGCCCTGCCGCCGCTGGACCTCACCGCCCTGCCCACCCTCATCGTGTCCTGGTCTGGTGCACCGTAGGGGAGGGAAGCGCACGCCGCACGGTGGAGTGAAGCTGAGTACCCGTACTCAGGACCCGCTGCCGGGCCGTGGGGACACTGTTGGCCACGCCTTGTCGGTGGTGGTGGGGGAACGGACGCCAAACCGCGTTACGGCCTCGCGGCGCTGCTGGGGTCCACGCCGTTCGCAATAGTCGGCTTCCTCGTGCTGCTGGTCGACGGGACCGGGTGGTGGGCGCTCCTCGGGATGGTCGGCACCGGTGTGATCGCGGTGGTGGGGATGGCGTGGTGGGTCTCGCTGCTGTGGATCGCCGCGGCGTGGTCCCGTTTCCAGCGGAGCCAGTCCGCGGCGGCACGTCAGAAGTCACCGTGAGCCGCGGGCCCGGACCGCGCGGCGCGGTGCGGCGGGTGCCGATCAGCTCACCGGGACCGGGACGCCCCGGATGAGGAGGGGGAGGCAGGCGCCGTGGTCCCAGGCGTCCCAGGCGTCGTCGACGCGGCGGTACTGGTCGTCGGCCATGACCTCGCGCAGCCTGGACTGCGGCACCCAGTGGAGGCCGCGGATGTCGCCCGGCGGCTCGTGGCGGCGGACGGCCTGGGCCTGCTGGGGCGTGACCGTGCCGCCCGCGTAGACGAAGTCGAGGCCCTCGGGGAACTCGGCGGCGGGCACGTAGTCGATGGTCAGGACGGTGCGCAGGCCCAGGACGAGCCCGGTCTGGGTGTCGAGGTGCCGGCGGGCGGCGAGGTGGGGGAGCTCGTCCTGCTCGGCGCTGCCGCCGGGCAGCGTGAAGCCGTCCTGGTGGACGGGATCGGCGAGGAGGACGAGGGGCTCGCCCGACCCGTCGGGGTCCTCGGTGAGGACGAAGACATGGTGGCCCGAACGCCGCGCGGGCGGGCGGTGCTTGAGGAGGATCCTGCTCAATTCTGCTCCAGGTGTGGGGAGTTCGATGGTGTTACAGCGGCCGACGACGCGGCTTCCCGCAGGTCCCCGGCGCGGTCTCCCGGGGGGTGAGGGAGTGGAGGAAGGACGGGTCGACCTTCCACTCCGGCCCGGTCGCCCCGAGGGGACGAAGGACGGCCTTGCCGAACAGCACCTCCACGAAGACCCCTTCGTGAGGCTCCTTCGGATTGCTGAAGTCACGCACCACTTCGTGGAGTTGGAAGGGGGGAGAAGGCATGGGGGTCTCCGGAGGTTGCACTGCGCATCCGGCGAATCACCGGGTGTAGCCATGATGGCGTTCCGTCCTCTACGATCGCCAGGCTTCAACCTTCACAGTTCTGCCGAGTGACAAGACGAGGAAGATCGTGGGGATCGATGAAGACGATCAGTCGTTGTCTCCTGCCGTGCGCTTCGGGAATGAACTCCGCAGGCAGCGGCGCGCAAGGGGCTGGTCTCAGAGTGCGCTTGGCAGGCGCATGGGCTACAGCCATGGGCTGATCTCGTACATCGAAGGAGCGAAGAAGCCTGTAACACGTAAATTTGCGGTTGCGGCCGACCAGGTGTTCGAGACGGGTGGAGTGTTCGTCGAGCTGTGGCGGCGAATCTCGAACGCCAGCCTGCTGGAAGGATTCGACGAGTACGTCGAGGCCGAAGCGAGGTGCCGAAAGATCCGCACCTTTGAGTTGAACGTCATGCCGGGCCTCTTTCAGACTGAGGCGTACGCGTCGGCCCTGGCTCGTGCGGCCGTCCTTCGTGGCAGCATCACCAAGTCCCAGGCGAAGGAGCGAGTCGACTTCCTGATGGGGCGTCAGCTGGTGCTTCGTCGCGACCCGCCGCCAGTGGTGCATGCCGTCATGGATGAGAGCTGTCTGCTTCGGTCAGTGGGAGGGCGTGATGTCATGCTCCAGCAACTTCTGCACCTTGAGGGTTTGGCCGAGCTTCCGCACATCACGCTGCAGGTGGCCCCTTTCTCCCTCGGGGAGCACGTCCCGTTCACGATGCCGATAGTCCTGTTGACCCTTCGCGACCGCTCGGTCGTCGGCTATGCCGAGTCCCAGGCACGTGGGATCGTGGAGCGGGGGCACAGGGCGGTGGAAGCCTGGGACGGTGACTACGATCAACTCCAGGTGGAGTCATTGCCCAAGATGCCTTCGCTCGATGTGATCCGTGCCGTTCGGAAGGACCTTGAATGACCGGCCCCACTCTCGACCTGACCGACGCCAGATGGCGAAGGTCCGGTTTCAGCAACAACGGGGGCAACTGCGTGGAGGTTGCGCCAGGTTTTCCAGGGGTGATGCCTGTTCGTGACTCCAAGGATCCCAGCGGCCCGGCTCTGGTCTTTCCGGCAGAGGCGTGGAAGTCGTTCGTTACTGCCGTGCGCAGTGGCGAGTTCGGCGAGATCTGAGAGGAATGCCATGTCCGACCGCCTTGATCTGTCCGATGCCCGGTGGTTCAAGTCCTCCTACAGCAACAACGGCGGAACCTGCGTCGAGGTGGCTCCGAACTTTCCCGGGCTGGCTCCCGTCCGCGACTCCAAGGACCCTCAGGGCCCGGCCCTGGTCTTCCCGTCCGAGGCGTGGAAGTCCTTCGTTGCCGCCGTTCGCAGCGGGGAGTTCGGGAGCGTCTGAAACGGTAGGCCCGGACCGCACCCCCTGCGGTCCGGGCCGTCACCAACCGGTGAGGGCGTTCGTCAACCCGTGATCGTGGTGGAGCACCGCTACCGGCCGGCCTGTTTCGGGGTGGGGCACATTGAACCGGCGCTGTCAGCGCAGGGCCATACCGTGCGTGTTGTGGGCGACGATGAGGTGGATGACTATCAGGTGTGGGACATGACGGACGTCCTCACCTCGTTCTGCGCGCGCCTGTACGGTCGCCGCGTCGCCCGCGACCGAGCGGAGAGGGCGTTGACTGCGGCTGCGGAGAGTACCGAGTGACCCACAAGCAGGGAGTCAGGTTCGAGCTCGCGCCCGATTCGGACCAGGCCGTGTCGATGGGGCGGCACTGCGGGCTGTCCCGAGTGGTGGAGAACTCCACGGTAGGCCGCAGGGGCTGTCCTCCCGCATCCCGAAAGAAGCGTGCCGGGTCCGGGCGGCCGGATTCTCCAACTACCTCAAGTCCAAACAAGGCAAGCGCAAGGGCGCGAAGGTGGGCTTCCCGGGCTGGCGCAAGCGCAAGGACGGTTCGCGGTTCCGCTACGACGCCGACCGTGCCAAACCCCTGGACTCGAATACCGTGCGGCTGCCCGCCATCGGGGACGTGACCACCTGTGAGGACATGTCCTGGCTCACCAGCCGAATGGCTACCGGCGAGGCGCGCATACTCGGCGCGACCGTCCGCGAACAGGCCGGACGGTGGTGGGTCTCCTTGCAGATCGAGGTGGACCGTGATGGCGTCAACAAGCGCCGCCAGGTCAGCCACGACGCTCCCGCGTGTGGCATCGACCTCGGATCGAAGACCTTCGCGGTCATCCGCGACAGCGATGGCACCCGCAGGGAGATCGACGCCCCCAAGCCACTCAAGGCGGCTCTGCGTGCTCTCAGGAAAGCGAACCGGAAGCTGTCCAAGTCCAAGGAGGGATCGAAGAACCGGGGTAAGGCACACCGACGCGTGAGCCGAATCCACCTGCGGGTCGCCGACCGGCGTAAAGACTTTCTGCACAAGACCACTACCGAGCTGACGAGAACCAAGTCGGCCATCGCCGTGGAGACCCTGCACGTCAAGGGCATGGTCAAGAACCGCAGGCTGTCCCGCGCCATCAGTGACGCCGGGTTCGGGGAGTTCGTCCGGCAGTTGGAGTACAAGGCCGACTGGTACGGCTCCCGCATCTGGACAGCCGACCGCTGCTTCCCCTCCTCCAAGACCTGCGGAGACTGCAAGCGGATCAATCAGGGCCTGGTCCTCTCGGACCGCGTATGGGTCTGTCCCGGGTGTGGTGTCCACCACGACCGGGACGACAACGCGGCAGGCAACCTCCTCGCGGCGATGCTCGCCGACCCGAACTTCTGACTGACTTGAGAACCCTCGCCGGGGAGTTGTCCGGAGAGGAAAAACGCCTCGTGGAGACCACGTAAGACCTTACTCTCCGGAGTTGGCGGAGGTCGGTGAAGCAGGAAGAGACTCAGTGTGAGAATCGCTGAGGATCAATCAACGGGAGTGAAACCTGTGCGCGTGCAGACCGATCAGCTGTCGCAGCAGCCTGCGACCGAGACCACCGACAAGAGATCCGTCCGGCATGCCCTGCTAATCTCGCTGGCCAGCGGCATCGGCTACATGCCGTTCGCCCTGACCATCCCGATCCTGCCCGGCCACGTCACCGGACGACTCCACGGCGGGCCCGCCGAGGTCGGCGCCGTCGTCGGCGGTTACGCGCTGACGGCCCTGCTGGCGCGCCCGGTGTCGGGCGTGCTGATGAACCGCCTCGGTGCCCGGGTCCTGACCGTCGGCGGCGCGATCGTGACCACGCTCGCCACCATCGCCTACCCGCTCGCCGGGTCGATCGCCCAACTCGTGGGCCTGCGCATGCTGGTGGGCATCGGCATGGGCGTGATGCTGGCCGCGACCGGGGTCTGGCCCGTCCAACTCGTCGCCAAGGACCGGCAGAGCTGGGCGCTGGGGCTGGCCGGCACCGTCATCTACGTGGCCATCGGCCTGGGCGCCCCGCTGGGCACGCTGGTGGAGCACCTGGTGGGCACGACGGCCACGTTCGTGATCGCCGGGCTGCTGGCCCTGCTCGTCATCCCCATAGCCCTGGCCGTGCCGGAGGTGCGGGTGCCGCCGAAGGCGAAGGAGGGGGCGGGCGGCATCGAGCGGGGTCGGGCGCTGCTGGGTACGGTGCTGTCCAGTGTGGCGCTGGTGTTCACCGCGTTCGGCTTCGCGGCCGTCTCCGGCTTCGCGGTCGCCAAGTTCGACGCCCTCGGGGTCGCCGGGGGAGCGGCCGTGGTCACCGCCTACTCGCTGACCGTGGTGCTGCTGCGGGTGGCGAGCACCTGGATCCGCTGGGAGGCCACGCGACCGGTGGCGCTCGCCGCCCTGTTCCTCGTCGAGGCCCTGGGGGTCGCGCTCATCGGGCTGTCGAACGGCCTCGTCCTGGGCGTGGTCGGCGGGGTGCTCACCGGGATCGGCATGTGGCAGATCTACCCGGTGCTGGGGCTGTTCGTGGTGCGCTCGGTCGACGAACGCGGGCGTGCCACGGCGCTGTCGACCTTCGGGGCCTGCTTCACCGTGGGCCTCGCCGCGGGCAGCGGCTCGCTCGGGCTGGTCGCCGAGGCCACCGGGTACCGGACGATGTTCCTGGTCTGCGCGGCCTGCGTCGGCCTGGGCCTGCTGGTGGCCGTGGCGGCGGCCCGGGTGGCCCGGATCCGCTGACGCCTCCCGGCGGCGGGGCGCCCGCGCTCGGCTCGGCTCCGTCAGGGACCGTGCCGGACCCTCGGCGGGCGGTTCGCCGCCGGCGCCGGGGTCGGGCGGGCCGGGCGCTTCATCGCTCGGGCCGCCGGAACAGTGCCGCCCACAGGCCGGGCCGGCCGAACCGGCTCGCCTCCGGCGCCGATTCGTCGCGCATCCGCCGCAGCTCCACCTCCTGGAGGCCCAACGGCCCCTCGACGAAGATCCGGCGCAGTTCGTCGGCGGTGTAGGCCGGGGCGCCGTGCGGGGCGCCGTCCCGGTACAGCTGCGCGTCCGGGGTCCGCGTCCCCGCCCCGTCGCCGTCCGGCGCGCAGCAGACCAGTCCCAGGTGTCCGCCGGGCGCCGTCAGCCGCGCCAGCAGCGCGAGGTAGCCGGGCCGCCGGTGCGGCGGCAGGTGCTGGAAGAGGCCCGAGTCGTAGACCAGGTCGTACGGACCGGTCAGGGCGGCCGCCACCGGCCCGAAGGCGTCCCCGTGGTGGAAGCGCACTCCCAGGTCGAAGCCGAGGTGGTACTCGAACTGCTCCTGGCGGCTGCGCGCCTGGTCCAGGGCCCGCTGGTCGCGGTCCAGCCCGTCCATGGCGAAACCGTGCATCCGCAGGTGGAGGGTGTTGCGGCCGTTGCCGCAGCCGAGGTCGAGTCCGCGTCCACCCGGGGACGCCCCGATCACCCCGCGGTCCAGCAGGTCCGCCAGGCTCTCGTCCGGCTTCCCGCTGAGGGCCGGCACCGGCCGGCTCCGGTCGGCGTGTCGCGGCGCCCGTTCCCGCGGGGCCTGCGCGAACAGCCCGTCGAGCAGCTCCAGCAGTTCGTCCTCGGTCCGCACCACCCGTACGTCACCCTGTTCCTGCGCCATGTCCGCCTGCCCCTTTCGTCCCCCACGGTCGTCGCGACGCTACCGGGAACGGGCCCGCCCGCGCGGGCGGCGGGCGGGCCGACGGGACGGCTGCGGCGATCGCCCGCATCCGTTGCGGTCCGGGTCCGGGTCCGGGTCCGGGGCCAGGTCCGGGGCCGTGGGCGTGCCTACGAGCCGGCGGTGGCCAGGGCCAGGGTGGTGGCCATCACCGGGCTGGTGAAGGTGTTCGTCGCGGCGCCCGGGTTCTGGTGGTAGGAGCCCCATTTGAGGTAGTTGCGGTCGCCGTCCCAGGTGGTGCCCTTGAAGGTGCCCGCGCCGGTGCTGAACGTCTGCTTCTTGCCGTCGAACCAGAAGTCGATCGTCCCGTCGGTGCGGCCCAGGTGGATCTTGAGCGCGTACGCGTGCCACTCGCCGTTGTTCACCGGCGCCGTCCACAGCGGGTGCGCCACGTGCTCGGTGTCCCATTCCTGGAGCCGCACCCGGCTGTTGGTGATGTCGATCTCGATCGGGTGGTTGGCGGTGCCCTCGCTGGGCGAGCACTTGAGCTGGAACACGTACCGGCTCTGGTCGTCCTTGATGTCCACCGTGGAGGACCAGCCCAGGTAGAAGGTGTCGCCGCTCCTGAGGTCCGGGCCGACCGTCTCGCAGCGTTCCTGGTTCGCGGCCTGGAAGGCCCGCCACACGTCGCCCTTGGCGGGGTCCTTGACGACGCCGAAGGTGCTCGGGGCGGCGCACTGCACGCCGGGGAAGGAGGAGGGGCCGGTCTTGGTGCTCGGGGTCCACAGGACCTTGCCCGCCGCCGCGGGGGGGGCGGCGGGGCTGTCGGCGGCGGCCGAGCCGCAGGAGACCGCGCAGGTGGCCAGGGCCAGGGCCCCGACGGCGAGCCGGCGGTGACGGGACAGGGGGGACATGACGCTCCCAACGGAAATCGGGTGGTCGAAATCGCTGGCTGCGATTCGACCACCCGACGGCCCGGCCGACCAGGCGGAACGACCGGCGGAAGTACTTTTAGGTCATGTCCGGGTCAATTCTGCCTACGGCGTGGGCCGCTGCCCTGCGCCCCCGGAGCCCCGGGAGTCCCCCTCGCCCCCGGAGCTTCCGGGCGGCGGCGCGTCGTACGAGGAGGTGCCCTCGTCCAGCAGCGGCTCCTGGGTCTTGAGGTGCGCGGGGGCCAGCGCCCGCAGCGCGTGGTAGCCGGTGATGACGACCAGGGTGCCCAGTGCGATGCCGCTGAGGCTGAACGTGTCGCTGAACTTGAGGGTCACGTTGCCGATGCCGATGATGATGCCCGCCGCGGCCGGCACCAGGTTCAGCGGGTTGCGCAGGTCGACCCCGGACTTGATCCAGATCTGGGCGCCGAGCAGCCCGATCATGCCGTACAGGATGACGGTGATGCCGCCGAGCACCCCGCCCGGAATGGCCGCCACGACGGCGCCGAACTTCGGGCAGACGCCGAACAGCAGGGCGAAGCCGGCCGCGGCCCAGTAGGCGGCGGTGGAGTAGACCCGGGTGGCGGCCATGACGCCGATGTTCTCGGAGTAGGTGGTGTTGGGCGGGCCGCCGAGCGCGGTGGAGAGCACCGAGCCGATGCCGTCCGCAGAGATCGCGGTGCCCAGCTTGTCGTCCAGGTTCTCGCCCGTCATCTCGCCGACCGCCTTGACGTGCCCGGCGTTCTCGGCGACCAGCGCGATCACCACGGGCAGCGCGACCAGGACGGCGGACCACTGGAAGGAGGGGCCGTGGAAGGCGGGCAGGCCGATCCAGTCCGCCTTGCCGACGCCGGAGAGGTCCAGGCGCCAGTGGTCGGTCAGCTGCCCGCCCGGGCCCACCGAGTGGATCCTGCCGAAGACCCGGTCGAAGACCCAGGAGATCCCGTACCCGAAGACCAGCCCGAGGAAGATCGCCACCCGCGACCAGAAGCCGCGCAGGCACACCACCGCGAGCCCGGTGAACAGCATCACCAGCAGCGCCGTCCACTGGTCCTGCGGCCAGTACGTGGAGGCGGTGACCGGGGCGAGGTTGAAGCCGATCAGCATGACGACGGCGCCGGTGACGATCGGCGGCATCGTCGCGTGGATGATCCGCGCCCCGAAGTACTGCACCGCCAGGCCCACCAGGAACAGCACCACGCCCACCACGAGCACCGCGCCGGTCACCGTCGCGCTGGTGCCGCCCTGCGCCCGGATCACCGCGGCGACCCCGACGAAGGACAGCGAGCAGCCGAGGTAGCTGGGCACCCGGCCGCGGGTGGCCAGCAGGAAGATCACGGTCGAGACGCCGGACATCATGATCGCCAGGTTGGGGTCGAGCCCCATCAGCACCGGGGCGACGAAGCTCGCCCCGAACATGGCGACCACGTGCTGGGCGCCGAGCCCTGCCGTACGGGGCCAGGAGAGCCGTTCGTCGGGGCGGACGACCGCTCCCGGTGCGGGCGTCCGCCCGTCACCGTGCAGCTTCCAGCGCACGCCGAGATCCATGTGGGGGTTCGCTTTCTGTCAACTTCCGGGGGGTGTCCGCACCATTCTGGTGCGTCCCGGCCCCGGATCGCGCCACCGGCCCCGCTCCTGACCTGCGCACTCGCACGCGGGCGGCGGGGGTGGGGCCGGGGCCGGGGGAGTGCGACGGGGCGTCAGCCCCGGGCGTCGACGGCGGCGTTCGCCAGGTCGCCCAGCCAGGCGTCCAGGCCCTGACGCAGGATCGCGGTGGCGGCCGGGACGTCCGCGTCGACCTGCGGCCCGGTGTGGGTCTCCTCGGTGCGCACCAGGACGCCGCCGCGCACCGGGGTGAAGGTCCACACGTGCACGCCGTCGATGTGCAGGCCCTCGGCGACGGCGGGGCCGGTCCAGCGGATGCAGGCGCCGGGGCGCAGCTGCCGGACGGTGGAGGTGATGTCCAGGGCGGGGGCGGTGGTGGCGGGGTTGGGCGGCAGCGGGGTGGTCCAGTGGAACGCCGAGCCGGCCCGCAGCGGACCGCGGTCCAGGCGCTCGGCGCCCGACACGGCGTGCTGCCAGGACGGCCAGCGGGCGACGTCGGTCTGCAGCCGCCAGACGGTGGACAGCGGCGCGTGGATCACGGCCTCGGTGCGGTAGCGGACCCGGGCGGCGGGGGAAGCGGCGGTGGCGGCCTGGGCCGGCACGGCGGCGGTGCCGAGCACGGTGGCGGCGAGGGCGGCGGCGAGGGCGGCGGCGGACAGGGCGGCGGACAGGGCGGTGCGGATGCCGGACATGGCGGTCCCCTTGGGTCGACGGAGGTCTGGTGGATCCGTTAGGTGTTCTGTCGTTCGTTAGAAGTTGTAACTCCTGAGTCCGGCCGGGGTCAACAGGGCCAGTGATAACCTCTAACCAAAACGTGAGGATGTAGCCCACCGGCACGGAAGGCGGCGGAGCATGGCGAAGGCGGAGGCGGACACCGCGACCCCCAGGGAGCGCTACCGCGCCCAGGTGCGCGAGGAGGTCAAGCGGCACGCCCGGGAGCAGATCGCCGCGGCCGGGGCCTCCGCGCTCTCCCTCAACGCCATCGCCAAGCGGATGGGCCTGAGCGGGCCCGCGCTCTACCGCTACTTCGCCGGCCGCGACGAGCTGATCACCGCACTCGTCCGCGACGCCTACCGCAGCCTCGCCGACACCCTGCGGGTGGGCGCCGAGGGCGGCGCCGACCTGCGCGCGCTGGCCCACGCCCTGCGGCTGTGGGCCCTCGCGGACCCCCAGCGCTACTTCCTGATCTACGGCACCCCCGTGCCCGGCTACCACGCCCCCGAGGACACCACCGCGATCTCCGGCGAGATCATGACGGTCCTGCTGGACGCCTGCGCCGCCGCCCCCGCCGGGCGGGGGTCGCCCCCCGCCGTGCTCGCCGACCACCTCGCCGACCACCGCGACTGGGCCTCCGGCCACCCCGCCCCGCCCGAAGCGCTGCACCGCTTCCTGAGCCTGTGGACCCGCCTGCACGGCGTGCTGTCCCTGGAGCTGGCCGGCCACTTCGCCGGGATGGGCTTCGACCCGGCCCTGCTCTACGCCGCCGAACTCGACGACCTGCTCGCCTGAGCGCCTGCCGCCGGCCCTTGAATGTGATCCGTATTACATATGTCACACATGTGTCGTGACATATATCGTGTACCGTCTTCGGTATGAGCACTACAGCGAAAACCCCGACCCTTGTCTTCGTCCCCTGCTTCTCCGGCGCTCCGTGGAGCGCCGAGCAGCTCGCCCCCTACGGTGAGGCGCCCCGGCGGACGCTGCGCCTGCCCGAGGTCGTCGACGACATCGAGCGCTACGCCGACCACGTCGAGAACGCGGTCGCGGACCTGGACGACTACGTGCTGGTCGGCGACTCCTTCGGCGCGAACATTGCCCTCGCGCTCGCGACCCGCCGCCCGCGCGGCCTGCGCGCCCTGGTCCTGTCCGGCGGATTCGCGGCCAACCCGGTCGACTCCACGGCGTGGAAGGCCCTGATGCGGGCGATCGGCTCGGCCCGCGGCCCGCTGTACCGGCAGCTGACGCTGCGCGCCCACGCCCACCGGCTCGCCTCCCCGTTCGACGGCGAGGGGCAGGTGCCCTGGAGCGAGGCGCGCAGCCGTGAGCTGTTCCTCGTCAACACCCCGGCCGGCTCCTTCGGCGCCCGACTGCGGGCCGTCCTCACCGCCGACTACGTGGGCGTGCTCGGCCGGGTCCAGGTCCCGACCCTGCTTCTGAGCCCCTCGCACGACGTGCTGATCGGCGAGGACGCCGCCAAGGTCATGCTCGCGGGCATCCCCGACGCCCGGGAGGTCGTGCTGCCGCGCACCGGTCACATGTTCCGCTTCTCCCACCCGGCCACCTACGCTGCTGCGGTCGAGGACTTCCTCGACACCCTGCCGACCATCGACCCCACCACCCGGAAGGACGCCGGTGCGTAAGGCCGAACACCTGCGGTTCGCGATCCTGGCGGCCCAGCGCGAGGGCAACCGGCTGCTGATCCAGGCTCTCAAGCCCCACGGCATCACCCCGTCGCAGGCCGAGGTGCTGCGCCTGCTCCAGCAGCACGGCACCTTGAGCCTCAACGGGCTCGGGCAGTTGCTGGTGTGCGAGAGCGGCACCAACCCCAGCCGCCTGGTCGAGCGCGTCGTCGCGGCCGGGCTGGTCGAGCGCCGCCCCGACGAGGCGGACCGCCGCTACCTCCAGCTCAGCCTCACCCCCGAGGGCGTGCGCCTGGCCACCGCCGTCGCCGAGATCGAGGAGTCTCTATACGCCGGGATGGACGCCGCCGCCGAGGGCCTGGACACCGACGCGATGCTCGCCTTCCTGCACCGGTTCATCGACCCCTTGCCCTCGGGTGAGGCCCTCAACAAGCGCCTCGGCCTCGACTGACACCACGACCCCGACTGACACCACGACCCCGACCGGCGCCACGGCGCCGACCGGCACCACGGCCTCGACCGACAGCACGCTCCGCTCGCAGGAGATGCCGACGGGACGTCACAGCAGCTTCGCCCGTGCCGCCTGGATGCCCGTCTGGAACCGGGTCCGGGCCCCGAAGCGGTCCATCACCTGATCTCGCATGGGTATGCGCGAAGCACCGTATTCCTGGCGTTGGACAGCCCAGCAGAGCGTCAGTCAGTGGCAGAGCCACGACCACCGGAGACCCAGTTGCGACTATCAGTGTCAGTGGGGCGCATTATGGTGATCGCGTTGACCGAAAGGGGGTTGGCCGGGTGATCCGTGCGTATAAGTTCCTCATGCGGCCGACCATGGGTCAGCAGCAAGCGCTTGCTCAGATGTTGGGGGATCATTGTTCGCTTTACAATGGCGCGTTGCAGGAACGGCGTGACGCCTTCGGGCACGGGTCGAAGACCACGATCCGGTACGGCGATCAGTCGGCGCAGCTCAAGGAGATCCGGGCGTTCGATCCGGAGCGTCAGGGCCGCTGGTCGTTTTCCTCGCAGCAGGCCACGTTGCGCAGGTTGGACAAGGCGTTTGCCGCATTTTCCGCCGGGTCAAGTCCGGTGAGACGCCGGGCTATCCGCGCTTTCGTGGGGTGAACTGGTTCGACACGGTGGACTTCCCCAGGGACGGGGACGGCTGCCGCTGGGATTCCACACCACATGATCCGGTCACCCGTGTCCGGTTCCAAGGTGTTGGACACGTCAAAGTCAATCGGCACCGGCTGGTGATGGGGAATGTCAAGACCCTCTCGGTCAAGCGTGAGGGCAGGCGCTGGTACGTGGTGCTGACTGCCGAACAGGGTGAACCGGAGCCGCTGCCCGCGACCGGCTCCGTGGTTGGCATCGACATGGGCATAGCCAACTTCCTCGCCGACTCCAACGGTGAGTTCGCCCCCAACCCCCGCCACAGGGCCAAGGCAGCCGCGAAACTCGAAGCCGCGCAGCAGGCCCTGTCACGATGCAAGCGGCGTGGCAACCGCCGCAAGAAGGCCGTCCGGCACCTAGCCGACCTGCACCGCAAGGTTCGTCGCCAGCGTCTCGATCACGCCCACAAGACCGCCTTAGTCCTGGTCCGTGAACATGACCTGATCGCGCACGAAGACCTCAAGATCCGCAACATGGTCAAGGCTCCCGTGCCGAAGCCCGACTCCGACCGGCCAGGCAGCTTCCAGCCCAACGGGGCCAGAGCGAAGGCCGGGCTCAATCGGTCGATCTCGGATGCCGGTTGGGGGGTGTTCCTGACGATCCTGCACGCCAAGGCTGAAAGCGCCGGACGGGAGGTGATCGCCGTGGACCCCCGCAACACCTCCCGCACTTGCCCCCGTGATCAGTGTGGGCACGTTGCGGCGGAGAACCGGCCCACCCAGGACACCTTCCACTGCGTCGTGTGCGGCTACCAGGCGCACGCTGACACGGTGGGAGCCGTCAATGTTCTACGGGCCGGGCTGGTCCGTCGCGACGCTCGGAAGGGTTAGCGAGAAGCCCCCGGCGTCAGCTGGGGGAGGAGTCACGGCCCTTTCCCGCATCGGCGATCTCGTGCTCGCTGCTCCTGCAGCCAACGTCGACCCGCCGCAGTACTTCAACGACCCGGTGGACGCCGGCGACAGCTTCACCGCCTCCGTGGTCAACAGCGGCGGCTCCACCTACACGCTGCGGATCACCGACACCACCAAGGGCTGGACCGAGACCACCGACCAGCAGCTCGACGGACAGAACGTCAGCGCCGAGGCCGTCATAGAGTCCCCGAGCCAGAGCTACCCGTCCTTCGACCGCCTGGACTTCTCCGGCGTCACCGTCAACGGCCAGGTCTTCGACAGGTACTCGCCGCAGGCCATCAACAGCGGCCAGTACACCGAGACCCCGCTCAGCAACGGCGCCTTCGCCATCGTCCCCGCCTGACGCCTGACGCCTGACGCCTCACGCCCGGCCCGCCCCCGCCCCTCGGCCTGTCGCCCGCCCCGCCCCGTGCTCCCACGGGCCGGGGCGGGCGCACGCGTTCCGGGGCGTACGGCGCCGCGCCGCACCCCGACCCGCCCGCGCCGCACCCCACCCGCCCCCACGCCTGCCGCACACAATGCGGTGAACCGTGCACGACCGTGTACGTGCGACCAGGGGAACGCCACGATGGACAGCACCTCCGCCACGACCGTCCTGGCCGACGTCGCCGTGGTCCTGCTCACCGGCGTCGCCCTGACCCCGCTGCGCACCCGGCTGCGCCAGCCCGCCGTGGTCGGCGAGATCGCCGTCGGGGTCGTCCTCGGCCACGGCGTGCTCGGCCTGCTGCCCGGCGACCCCACCGAACGGCTCTTCCCGCCCGCCGCCCGCGCCCACCTCGCCGTCCTCGCCCAACTCGGCATCGTGCTCTTCATGTTCGCCGCCGGCTGGGAGCTCGACCTGCGCCGGCTGGCCGGCCGGGCCCGCACCGTGCTGGCCGTCACCACCGCCTCCCTCGCCCTGCCCTTCGCCCTCGCCGCCGTCCTCGCGGCCGCCCTGCTCGCCCGCCACCCCGCCCTGGCCGGACCGGCCGCCACCCCGGCCCTGTTCACCGTCTTCCTCGGCATCGCGCTGTCCGCCAGCGCCCTGTCCGTCCTGGCCCGCATCGTCGAGGAGAACCGCCTCCAGGCCGACGGCACCGGCGTGCTCGCCACCGCCTGCGGCGCCCTCACCGAGATCCTCCTGTGGTGCGCCGTCGCCGCCGTGGCCGCCGCCGCCCACGGCCCCGACCACGGCGGCCTGCCGGCCGCCCTCGCCCGGATCGCCGGCTGCGCGGCCGCCCTGGTCCTGCTGGTCCGCCCGCTGCTGCGCCGCCTGCTGCTCGGCCCCGCCCGGCGCGCCGTCACCGACCGGCCGCTGCTGGTCCTGCTCGCCGTCGCCGGCGCCGCCCTGCTCTGCGCCTGGACCGCCTCCCGGCTCGGCCTGCACGCGGTGATCGGCGCCTTCGCCCTCGGCCTGGCCATGCCCCGGGACGCGGGGGAGGAGCTGCGCCGGGCCGTCCAGCTGCCGCTGCGCAACGCCGGCGCCCTGCTCGTCCCGGTCTTCTTCGCCCTCACCGGGCTGTCCGTGGACCTGCACGGCATCGACGCCGCCGGCCTGCTCGCCGCCGCGCTGCTGCTGGCCGTGGCCTGGGGCGGCAAGTTCGCCGGGGCCGTCCTCGGCGCCCGCCTCACCGGAGTGCCCCGCCGCGAGGCCGCCACCGTGGGGGTGCTGCTGAACACCAAGGGCCTGGGCGAGGTCCTCATCCTGACGCTGGGGCGGGACCTGGGCATCATCGGGGAGCGGCTGTTCACGGTCCTGCTGCTGACCGCCCTCGCGGCCACCCTGCCGGTCAACCCCCTCGTGCACCGCCTCGCCGGCCGGGCCGGCGCACCGGCGCCGCGCCCGCTCCTGGAGGCCCGGGCGGCCCCGGGCGCCCCGGGCGGCTGACCCGGGGCGCCCGGTCGCCCTCCGGCCGGGGGCGACCGGGCCCGCGTCAGCGCAGGCCGGCGAAGAGGTCCTGCTCCGGCAGGGCGGCGCCGGTGGTGTCGCGGACCCGGACGAAGGTCTCCGTGCCCATCAGCTCGGTGAAGCGCTCCTTGCCCATCCGCAGGAAGAAGATGTTCTCGCCCTGGCTGGCGTGCGCGGCCAGCGCGTCGTACTTCTGGCCGCCGAAGGCGTGGGTGTCCACCCAGGTGGTGACCTCCTCGTCGGGCAGCCCGATCGGGGGCAGCTCGGGCTCGGGGGCCCGTCCGGCCCCGGCGGCGGCCTCCCCGGCGTCCCCGGTGTCCGCGGCCTCGCCGGCCTGCTCGTCCCAGTCGGTGCCGAACTCCTGCATCGCCTCGAAGAAGCGCTTCATCGACGAGTGCGGCGCGGTGGTCCAGTACACCTTGGACGTCACGTCCGGGACCAGCTCCAGGGCGGCCATGGTGATCCGGTGGGCCTGGATGTGGTCGGGGTGGCCGTAGAAGCCGTTCTCGTCGTAGGTGACGACGACGTCCGGCCGGTAGCGGTGCAGCAGTTCGGCCAGCCGGGCGGCGCCCTCGGCGACCGGGGTGCCCCAGAACGAGCCGGGGGCGTCGTTGGCGGGCCAGCCCATCATCCCGGAGTCGCCGTACTCCAGGAGTTCGAGGTGCTCGACGCCCAGGACCCGGCAGCTGGCCTCCAGTTCCTTGCGGCGCAGCGCCGCGACCGCGGCCGGGTCGTGCCCGTCCTCGCCGGGCTTGACGCCGCCGGGGCCGTCGCCGCAGGCGCCGTCGGTGCAGGTGACCAGGACGGTGCGGACGCCCTCGGCGGCGTAGCGGGCGAGGACGCCGCCGGTGCCGGTGGCCTCGTCGTCGGGGTGGGCGTGCACTGCCATCAGGGTTAGGGGCCGGTCGGCCATGGTCTCGTCCTCGGTTCGTTCGGGTGATCCACCCCCAGTCTGCCCGGCCGCTCCGACACCCGGCCGCCCGCCCTCGCCCGACGCCGTGGCCGTCGCCGTTCCGCGCCGTTCGCCGCGAACTGATATGAATGTTCTTCGGACAAGCAATTCACAACAGTTGACGCATCCTCACCCGAGGGCACCCCCGCCCGCTGAGGCCGTCCCCGAGGCGGTCCCCTGGGGCCGCCCCCGACTCCCGTCAGGGTAGCCCGCACTACCCGAACGGGTATCCGCCCGGGCCCACCCGAGTACCCGTACTCGGGTGGGCCCGGCGCCGCGCGCACCAGCACGGGGCCGTGCACCCGGCAGCGACCCCGAGGATCGGCACCCGCGCCACACCCTCGCCGGCTACCGGCCCTGACGCCCGTCCTGACCGCCCGTCCGGCCCGAATGGCCCACAGATCCGGCGGTCAATTGGATACCCCATTGGGGCATCGGTCCTGGCTAGGGTCGAGGCACACGCTGCGCCGCGAGAACGGGCGCACGCCAACGGGAGGGAACCCATGCGCAAGATCATCATCGGGCTGGCCGCCACCGGTCTGCTCCTCGCCGGCACCGTCGCCACCGCCGGCACCGCCGAGGCCGCAGGCACCCGCTGCGGCGACTGGAGCACCGCCGAGCCGCTGCTCAAGTACGGCGCCACCGGCGACGCCGTCAGGGAGCTCCAGTGCGAGCTCAACTACTCGCTCAACCCCGACGTCTTCGGCAAGACCACCGTCGACGGGGTCTTCGGTGACGACACCCTGCGCCGCGTCCGCATCTTCCAGAACTGTATGCCGAACCTCCAGGTCGACGGCCAGGTCGGCCCGCAGACCTGGGGCCAGCTGGACTGGTGGAGCTCCAAGGACGCCTACCCCAACTGCACGGCCATCTAGGTAGGAACAGCTGGCAGGAACAGCTGGCAGGAACAGCTGGTAGGAACAGCTCGTGGCAAACCCGGGGGCGGGGCATCCGGAGCCCCGCCCCCGGGCGCCGTCCGAGCACCGGCCCCGTCAAGGAGATGGTCCACCGTGCTGATCGCCGACTTCGACGCCTACGGCCGGGTCGCCGACTTCGACCCAGCGACCGGACGCCTCGGTCCCGACCGCACCGCCGACCCCGGGCAGCCGACGCACGGCCACTACGGCCGGCTCGGCGGCACCCAGGTGGTGTTCTACCGGGCCGGGGACGGGCTGCGGATCCGGGTGGGGGAGCGGGACCTGCTCCTCGACGCCGCCACCACCGTCCGCCACCGGATCGCCGAGCCGCAGTGCGTGCTGACCGTCGGCCGGGCCGTCGAGTTGCGCTACCCGGTGCCGCCGGAGTGGTACGGCCTGGCCGACGACCCGACCCCGTTCGTCGAGGCCGAGGACTTCGACCTCGGCCTGTTCGCCGCCGACGTCCTGGCCGCCCCCGGGCGGGCGGCCCGCGTCTACCGCTGACGCCCGGCCGGGTCCTGCGGTCAGTCGTCGTCGAGCCCGCGGCCCAGGACGGCCGGGCCGAGGTCGGCGGGCAGGTGGCCCGCCGCCAGGGCGACGGCCTCGGCGGCCGAGGGGGCTTCGGCGAGGACGCGGGACAGCGGCTCCTTGCCCGGCGAGTTGTAGAGCGGGTTGTCCCGGACGTAGTAGGGGCCGTTCGGCGAGGGGGTGACGGCCACCTCGTCGCGGAACGGGAAGTCGGTGCAGGAGCTGAACGCGACCGTCCAGTGGCTGAGGTACACGGAGAGCCGCCGCAGCCGCGGTTCGGCGTGGGCCGCTTCCACGAGGTCGGTGAACTCGGGGAAGTCCTCGGTCCGGGCCGCGTGCTCCCGCACGTGCCGCCACTGCAGGGCCACCACCGCGGCCGCCCCCTGGGCGAGGGCGTCGGCGAACTCCACGGCGCACTCGAAGGGCAGTTCCGCCGCCATCTCCCGCAGGCTCCGGCCCGCTCCCCAGGCCACGCCCGCCCGGACGACGGCCGCGAGGTCGGTCGTCCCGCCGCCGATGAGCTGGTTGCTCCCGCTGCGGCCCGCGATGCCGAACCGCCGGCGCGGGGCTTCGTCGATGTAGACGGAGAGCGGCTCGCGGCCGGGGGTCGAGGAGGCGATGCGCGCCGCGGTGAGCGAGCCCGGTGCTCGGGGCGTCACCGCGAGGGCGATGCCGAGGCCGGCCGCCGTCCGCTCCAGCAGCGCGGCCAGGCTGCCCGCGGCAGCCACGTCGGGGTAGAGGTCGCAGTCCATGGCAGCACTCTGTCGCCGCCGCGCGGTGAACGGAAGGGCGGGCACGGGCCGCTGCGCCGCCGTCAGCAGCGCCGGTCGGGCCTCGGGTGGTGTCCGCGGGCCGCGCCCGCGCCGCCGGACAGGGCCCGCAGGGCGGCCCGGGCGGCGGCCTCGCCCTCGTCGTACTGGTGGGCGCGGGCGGCGAGCAGGGCGGCGTCGAGGTGGCGGGTGGCCTCCGCGCGGCGGCCGCTGGCGGCCAGGGCGCGGCCGTACAGGGTCTGCAGGACGACCCGGCGGGCGGCCGGGAAGGGCGGTTCGGCCACGGCGAGGCCGCAGGCGGCGTGGTGGGCGGCCGCCTCGGGGTCGCCACCGGCCAGGCAGGTGTCGGCGAGGTGCTGGCGGGCGAGGGCGACGAGGTCGGCGCGGCCGGCCTGTTCGGCCAGGGCGAGGGCGCTGCCCAGCAGGTCCCGCACCCGGGCGGGGACGTTCCCGGACCCGGGCCGGCCGTAGCGGGCGAGCGCGGCGGCGAGGTTGACCAGGGCGACGGCCTGGGCGCTGCGGTCGCCGGCCAGGGCGGCCAGGCCGGGGGCCCGTTCGAGGTGGACCAGGGCCTGCTCGGGCCGGCCCTCCTCCAGCAGCACCCAGCCGAGCAGGGCCCGGGCCCGGGACTGGGCACCGGGGTCGAGGTCGGCCTCGGCGGCGGCGAGCCCGTGTTCGAGCAGCGGCACCCAGCCGTCCCGGACCTGCCACACGATCAGCGGCCACTGCAGCAGCACCAGCCGCCAGGCCCGGTCGTGCAGTCCGGCCCCGACCGCCGCCTCGACCGCGCCGCGCAGGGTGTCGCGTTCGGCGGCGTACCAGGCCAGGGCGCTCGCCCGGTCGGGGAAGGGGCGCACCTCGACGGGCCGCCGGGCCCCGGCGGGCAGCTCGCAGCACGGTTCGCTGCCGGGCTCGGCGGCGGCGCTCGCGGCGAGCAGGGTGTTCAGCAGGTGGTCGAGGAGCCGGGGCAGGGTGTCGGAGTCGTCCTCCTCGGGCGGGGTGCGCAGGCTGCGGGCGTAGAGGCGCACCAGGTCGTGCAGGGTGTAGGCGTCCCGGTCGATCTCGACCACCAGGTGGGCGGTGGCCAGCTGCCCCAACGCGCCCGCGACGTGGGGCAGTTCGACGTCGGCGAGGGCGGCGGCGGTGCGGCTGTCGAGGGTGGTGCCGGTGTGGGTGCCCAGGCGGCGGAACAGCCGGCGGGCGGGGGCGGACAGGTGCTGGACGGTCAGCGCCAGGGCGGCGGCGACACTGGTGTCCTCCACCTCCAGCAGCCCCAACCGGCCCTGCTCGTCGGCGAGTTCGTCGGCGAGCGCGGCAAGCCCCTGGTGCGGGCAGGTGGCGAGGCGGGCGGCGGCCAGGCGCAGGGCGAGCGGCAGCCCGTCGCACAGCCGGGCGAGCCGGGCGGCGGCCTCGGGCTCGGCGCCGACCAGGTCGGGGCCCAGGTCGGGGCCCAGGGTGGTGGCGAGCAGGCTGACGGACTGCGGGGCGGACAGTTCGGCCAGCGGGACGGGCCGGGCGGCGTCCGAGGCGACCAGCCCGCCGAGCCGGTCGCGGCTGGTCACCAGGGTGACGCAGCCGTCCCCGTCGGGCAGCAGCGGGCGGACCTGCTCGGAGCGGCGGGCGTTGTCGAGCACGATGAGCATCCGGCGCCCGGCGGTCAGCTCCCGGTAGCGGGCGGCCAGCGCCTCGGGGGAGGAGGGCATCTGCTCCGCGGGCAGGCCGAGGGCGAGCAGCAGTTCGCGCAGCACCGCGCCGGTGGCGCGTTCGGGCAGCGGACTGTGCCCGCACAGGTCGACGAACAGCCGCCCGTCGGGGAAGTCGGCCTGGCGCCGGTGCGCCCAGTGCACGGCGAGGGCGGTCTTGCCGACCCCGGCCCCGCCGGTGACGACGGTGATGGCGCCGGGGGCGCGGGCGGCCCGGTCGAGCGCGGCCAGCTCGTCCTCGCGCCCGGAGAACCCCCGGGGCCGCCGGGGGAAGGGCCACGGCGCGGGGACGGGCTCCGCCGGCACGGCGGCGGGGGCGGGGACCGGCGCGGGGGCGGGGGCAGGCGTCGTCGCGGGCCCGGATGCCGTCGCGGGCCCCGGTGCCACGTCGCCGAGCAGCACCAGCTCGTGGGCCTCGGCGAGCTCCGCCCCGGGGTCGATGCCCAGCTGCTCGGCCAGGGTGCGGCGGGCGCGGTGGAACCACTCCAGCGCCTCCGGGCGCCGTCCGGCCCGGCCGAGAGCCGTCACCAGCGCGGCGACCAGCGACTCCCGCAGCGGATTGAGCGCGGCCTCGGCGGCCAGGACGCCCGCGGCCGCGCCGTGGTCGCCGAGCCGCCCGTGGGCGCGGGCCAGCTCCTCCACGGCGGACAGCCGCAGCTCCTCCAGCGCCCGGGCGGCGCACTGCAGCGGCAGGCTGGGCTCGGTGCCGGCGAGCGCGGGTCCGCGCCACAGCGCGAGCGCCTCCCGCAGGGCCGTCACCGCCCGGTCGGGCTCACGGGCGGCGCCGGCCTCCTGGACGAGCCGTTCGAAGCGCCGGGCGTCCACCGCCGCCTCGGGCACCCGCAGCAGGTAGCCGCCGCTGCCACCGCTGCCGTCGGTGGCCAGCTCGACCCCGGCCTCGGGGGCCCGGTGCTCGGCCAGGACCGCGCGCAGCCCGGAGACGTGGTTGTGGATGACGGTGCGGGCGTGCCGGGGCGGCTCCTCCTCCCAGAGGGCCTCGGTCAGCCGGTCGATGCCGACCGGCGCGCCGGGGTTCAGCGCCAGCGTGGCCAGCAGGCTGCGGCGTTTGGGCGAGCCGAGGGCGAGCTCCCGCCCGTCCGCGGTCACCACGGCCACCGAGCCCAACAACCGGAAGTCCACCAACGCCCCCACCTGACCAGCAAATATAACAAGCATATGACAGTAAGGGATCTGTCGATAACACACGGTGCCCCCTGTCCGGAGCACCTCGCACCACCCCGCCCGGCGCCCTGGACGGACCCGTACCCGATCGGATCCAATACCACCTCCGGACACCAGGGCAGGGGACCGATGCTGACCGACACCTCGACCGCCGCGGGCAGGGCGATCCTGCTCCACGACCGCTACCCCACGCTCGACGAGCTCACCGCCACCGCCCACCACCTGGCCGCCCGCCACCCCGGACGCTGCCGGCTGCGCACCCTCGGCACCTCCCGGGCCGGGCGCCCCCTCCAGCTCCTCTCGATCGGCCCCGCCGACCCCCGCCCCGCCGACGGCCCCCGCCCCGGCGCCGACGTCCTGGTCGTCTCCGGCGCCCACGCCGACGAGTTCTCCGGCCGCGCCGGCCTCGTCGAACTCGCCCACCGGGCCCTGGCCCGCCCCGCCCGGCACCCGGCCACCACCTGGCACCTGCTGCTCTGCCTCGACCCCGACGGCGCCCACCTGGCCGGCGGCGGCCTGCTCGCCCGCACCCTGCCCGCCTACTTCGCCGGCTACTACCGCCCCGCCGCCGAGGAGCAGCCCGAATGGGCCCCGGCGATCGGCGGCCGCCTCCCCGAGAGCCGGATCCTGCTCGACCTGATCGACGAACTGCGGCCCGCCCTCCAGCTCTCCCTGCACACCGCGGACGTCGGCGGCACCTTCCTCCAGGCCACCGCCGACCCGACCGCCCTCGCCGCCCCCTTCACCCGCTCCGCCGCCGCCCTCGGCATCCCGGTGGAGACCGGCTCCTTCGACACCCACCGGCTGCCCGCCGTCAGCCCCGGCGTCTTCCTGATGGAGCCCGAGCACATCGACACCCAGGAGAACACCACCGGCATGCTCACCGACCAGGACGAGGCCCGGGGCGGCGCCCGGGCCGCCACCTGGTTCGCCCCCCGGCGCCACGGCGGGCGCACCGTCGTCGTCGAGGTGCCCGCCTGGACCAGCCACCACCTCGGCGACGACGCCCCCGTCCCCGCCCAGGACGCCGACCGCCACCTGCGCGCCGCCGCCGACCACCTGCGCGAGCGCGGCCGACAGCTCACCGCCCTACTGACCGCCCTCCCCCCGCACGAGGACCCGCACGACACCCCGCTGCTGCGCGCCACCCGCACCCAGCTCACCGCACTGCGCCAACTCGCCGACGCCTGGGACCCGCGCACCCCCGAGGGCCCCCGCCCGGCACCGCCCCCGCTCACCCGCGCCCACCTGGCCGGCATCGACCTGTGGGCCCACCGCATCCCGGTCCGCGCCGCCGCCCTGCTGCGCCGCGCCATCCCCGCCCAGGACCCCCGCCCCGCCGCCCTCCTCGACACCTGGTGCGCCCACTACCGCCACCGCTTCCGCCCCACCTGGCTCCCCGTCACCCGCCAGGCCGCCCACCACGCCAACACCGCCGAAGCCGCCGCGGCCGCCGTCCCCCTCCCCTGACCGCCCGCCCCGCGCGGGGCGGGCTCAGGACTCGACGGGGTCGCGCAGGGCGGCGTGGGCCGAAGGCGGGGGAGCGGGGTCGTCCTCGGAGAGCAGTGAGCCCCGTACGCGCTGGACGTAGCGCTCGATCAGGTGGCACAGCACGCTGACGGTCGCGGCGACGTCCGGTTCCGGGACGCCGTCCAGGGCGTCGGTCAGGCCGGTGATGTTGGCCTGTTTCAGCCGCTCGAGCAGAGCGCGCCCGTCGGCGGTGAGGGCGACCCGGCGGGCCCGGCGGTCCAGGGCGTCGGGGGTGCGGGCCACCAGGTGCTGGCCCTCCAGGCGGTCGATCTGCCGGGTGACGTGGGAGGGCTTGACCATCAGCCGGGCGGCCAGGTCGCCCACCCGGCTGGGCCCGTCGGCCTCGGCGAGGGCGCGCAGCAGGTAGACGTCCGAGCGTGCGGCGGTGATGCCGGCCTTGGCGGTGCGGCGCTCGTGTTCCTGGGAGCGGGTCAGCAGGTAGGCCAGCGAGGCCAGTACGGCCTCCAGGTCTGCGGTGGCGGTGTCCGCGGTGGCGGTCCGATCGTCTGCGGCGTCCGACATGGGGGAACTTTAGCGGCCGGTGCGCCTCCCGGCTGCGGCGCAGACCGGTCACCGGATTTCGGACAGATTCGGCGCCCACCGGATGGGCCCTTTCGCCGCCACGGACCGCGAGTTAGCGTGACAGCGAGTTAGTTGCTTTTGGCACGTAAATGCTCCGGGCCCGCACGCCCGCCGCACCCGCGTGCCCCGCACGGCCGCACCCTCGCGTGCCCCGCACGGCACCGCGGGCCGGACCGGACCGACCCATCCGGCACAGCCAGCTCCGAGAGGGGAGCCCCCCATGGCCACCGCCGCACAGACCCCCCGCTTCACCCACCCCGCCGCCCGCGGCACCTGCCCCTTCGCCCCGCCGCCGGCCTACCAGCAGGCCCAGCAGGACGAGCCGATCAGCCGCATCTCCCTCTGGGACGGTTCCCCCAGCTGGCTGCTCACCCGCCACGAGGACATCAAGGCGGTGCTCTCCGACGCCCGGTTCAGCTCCGACTCCACCCGCCCCGGCTTCCCCTTCGTCAGCGCCGGCGCCCGCCAGCTGAACAACGGCCAGCCCGTCTTCATCCGGATGGACGACCCCGAGCACGCCCGCCTGCGCCGGATGCTCACCGGCGAATTCATGATCAAGAAGGTCGAGGCGCTGCGCCCCGAGGTCCAGCGCATCGCCGACGAACTGCTGGACAGGATGACCGAGGGCCGCACCGGGGCCGACCTGGTCCGCGAGTTCGCCCTGCCGCTGCCCTCCCTGGTCATCTGCCTGCTGCTCGGCGTCCCCTACCAGGACCACGAGTTCTTCCAGGAGTGCAGCCGGGTCCTGCTGCGCCGCGACTCCTCGGTCGAGGACGTCATCGCCGCCCAGGCCCGGCTGACCGACTACCTGGAGGAACTCACCGACACCAAGCGCACCCACCCCGACGACGGCATCCTCAGCCGCCTGGTCGAACGCGGCGAACTCAACACGGCGGAGATCGGCGCGATGGGCCGGCTGCTGCTGGTCGCCGGGCACGAGACCACCGCCAACATGACCGCGCTGTCCGTCCTCGCCCTGCTGCGCCACCCCGCCCAGCTCGACCACCTGCGCCGCCACCCCGAGGCCGTCCCCGGCGCCGTCGAGGAACTGCTGCGCTACCTGACCATCGTGCACTCCGGCCTCACCCGGGTCGCCACCGAGGACGTCGAGCTCGGCGGGGTGCGGATCCGGGCCGGCGAGGGCGTCGTCTGCATGATCAGCACCGCCAACCGGGACACCGCGCAGTTCACCGACGGCGACAGCCTCGACCTGACCCGCGACGCCCGCCGCCACCTCGCCTTCGGCTTCGGCGTCCACCAGTGCCTGGGCCAGCCGCTGGCCCGGCTGGAACTGCAGATCGCCCTCGACACCCTGCTGCGGCGCCTGCCCGAACTGCGCCTGGCCACCGCCTTCGAGGACGTCCGCTTCCGCGGCGAGATGCTCATCTACGGCGTCCACGAGCTGCCCATCGCCTGGTAGTCCGGGCCCGCCCCCACCCCCGAACCCTCGCCCCCGAACCCTCGCCCCCGAACCCTCACCCCCGACCCCCCACCCCCGAAGGGAACCCCATGCTCGTCCTGATCGACCAGGAGAAGTGCTGCGGCGCCGGCCACTGCGTGCTCGCCGCCCCCGAGGTCTTCGACCAGCGCGACGAGGACGGCATCGTCGTCCTGCTCGACGCCCGCCCCCCGGCCGGCCTCCACCAGGCCGTCCAGGACGCCGCCGCGGTCTGCCCGGCCGCGGCGATCACCCTGGAGAACGTGTGACCGCACTGCGCGAGGTGGCCGTCGTCGGAGCCGGCGCCGCCGGACTGCACGCCGCCGAGGCGTTGCGCCGGGCCGGCTACGACGGCCGCCTCACCCTCGTCGGGGCCGAGCCCGAACCCCCGTACGACCGGCCGCCGTTGTCCAAGCAGCTGCTCGACGGCCGGCTGCCGGCGGACAAGCTGGCCCTGCGCGGGAGCGCCGCCCTGGCGGAGCTGCGGCTGGACCTGCGCCTGGGGGTGGCGGCCGAACGCCTGGACCGCGGCGCCCGCACCCTGCACCTGGCCGACGGCCGGCAGGTGCGCTGCGACGCCCTGGTGGTGGCCACCGGCGTCCGCCCGCGCCGGCTGCCCGGCGCCGAGACGCCGCTGCCCGGCGCCCACGTGCTGCGCACGCTGCCCGACGCCCTCGCCCTGCGCGAGGAACTACGGCCGGGCGCACGGCTGTTGGTGGTCGGCGGCGGACTGCTCGGCGCCGAGGCGGCGGCCACCGCCGTCGGGCTCGGCGCCGAGGTGACCTGGCTGGTGGCGGCCGCCGCGCCGCTGGCCGCCGTCCTGGGCGCCGAGACGGCCGCGCTGCTGACCGGCCTGCACCGCGAGCACGGGGTGCGGATCCACCGGGGCGCGGCCGCCGCCGTGCTCCGGCGGCACGGCCGGGCCGCCGGCGTACGGCTCGCCGACGGCGGCGAGCTGGCCGCCGACGCCGTCCTGATGGCGATCGGCTCGGTGCCGGCCACCGAGTGGCTGGCCGGCAGCGGGGTCCCGCTGGCCGACGGCGTGGCCTGCGACGCCCACTGCGCCGCCGGCCCCGGCGTCTGGGCGGCCGGCGACGCCGCCTCCTGGCCCGACCCGCGCACCGGCCGCCGCCGGCGCCTCGAACAGCGCACCAACGCCACCGACCAGGCCCTGCTCGCCGCCCGCAACCTGCTGGCCGGCCCGGACGGCACCCGCCAGGCCTACGCGCCGGTCCCGTACCTGTGGACCGACCAGTACGGCCTGCGGGTGCAGGCCTTCGGCAGCCCGGGCGCCGCCGACCGCTTCGAACTGGTCGACGGCAGCCTCGCCGAGCACCGGTTCGCCGCCGCCTGTCTGCGGGAGGGCCGGGTCACCGGCGCGGTGGGCATCGCCGCCGCCCGCGCCCTGCGCGGACTGCGCGCCCAGGTCGCCGCCCACGGCCCCTGGCCGCCCGCCGCCGAACGGGAGGCCGCACCGGTCGGCTGAGCCGGGGGCCGGGGGCCGGGGGCCGGGGGCTGGGAGGCCGGGCGGGAGGCCGGCCGGCAAGGGGCGGCGGCCGGCCGACCCGGCGATATCGGGGGCAAATCGCTACATTAGGGGCATTTGGCAGCAGCAGCGCCAGGCACCGTGCGCCCACGCAGAGAAGGCCGACCGCCTTCGGAAAGGGTCCCCATGCACCCCGCCCTCAGCCCCGCCGTCCTCGCCGAACTGCGCCGGCCCCGGCCCTACCCGGCGGTGTCCGTCCTGATGCCCACCCACCGCCGCGAACCCGACAACACCCAGGACCCGGTACGGCTGCGCAACCTGCTGGCCGAGGCGAAGGAGCGCCTCCAGGCCGACCCCGAGGTCTCCCGGGCCGACCGGATCGACGTGGTCGGGCAGCTCGACAAGGCCCTCGCCGAGGTCGACCTGGTGCACGCCGAGGACGGCCTGGCGATCCTCGCCGCGCCCGGTGAGCACCAGGTGTGGACCTTCGCCCGCACGGCCCCCGCCCGGGTGGTGCTGTCCGACACCTTCCTCACCCGCAACCTGGTCTCCGCCCAGGCCGCCGAGCGCCCCTACTGGGTGCTGGCCGTCGCCGCCGACCGGGCCGTGCTGTGGAGCGGCACCCCGGAGCGGGTCACCGAGGACCGCGCCCACGGCTTCCCGCTGACCCGCGCCTTCTTCGACAACCCCGACCCGGAGCGCCGCGAGCGCATCGGCGACACCCCCAGCACCTTCCGCGACGAGGAGACCAAGACCTTCCTGCGCCAGGCCGACACCGCGCTCGGCAAGGTCCTGGCCGCCGACCCCCGCCCGCTGTACGTGGTCGGGGAGGCGCCCGCCCTGGCCCTGCTGGACGCCGCGGGCCCGATCGCCAAGGAGGCCACCGCCCAGATCCCGCACGGCGGCCTCGCCCAGGCCGACGTCGAGACCGTCCGCAAGGTGGTCGGGCCCGCCGTGCGGGCCCATGCCGAGCAGGAGACCGCCGACGCCCTCGCCCGGCTGGACAAGGCCCGCGGCCGCTCCGGGTTCGCCGCCGGCCTCGACGAGGTCTGGCAGGCGGTGGGGGAGGGGCGCGTCGCGCTCCTGGTGGTCGAGGAGAACCACCGCGCCACCGTCCGCGACGCCGGCGAGCACCTCGTCCCCGCCGAGGCCGGCGAGGCCGGCGCCCGCGAGGACATCGTCGACGAGGTCGTCGAGCGCGCCCTCGACACCGGGGCCCGGGTCGCCTTCGTCCCCGACGGCACCCTCGCCGACGCCCGCGGCATCGCCGCCGACCTGCGCTACTGAGCGCACCGACCCCTCACCGTCGCGCCCGGGCCGCGCCTCAGCGCCCGTCCCGCGCCGCGCCGCCCGGGCGCGACGGCCGTCAACTCCCCGGCCCCGCACGGCAGTAAGGTCCGCAGACGCCGCGTCAGGTGCTCCACCGGCCGGTCCCAGCACGCCCCCGCGGCGGGGATGACGCACCCTCATGACCCGCCCGGCGTCAGCAGTGCGAGGCTTCGGCCATGGACGTCGACCCACCACCGCGCCGCCGCCGGACCGCGGCGGCCCCCGCCGCGCTCGCCGCCGCACTCACCGCCGCGCTCCTCGCGGGCTGCTCCTCCGGCGGCGAGGGCGCGGTCTTCGTCACCGAGAAGGGCACCAGCATCGGCCGGGCCGCCGCCGACGGGCGCCGGGACGCCCCCGAGGTGACCGGGCAGACCCTGGAGGGCGGCCCGGCGGCCCTCGCCGACCACCGGGGCAAGGTCGTCGTCGTCAACATCTGGGGCTCCTGGTGCGGCCCCTGCCGCACGGAGGCGCCCGCCCTGGAACGCCTGCGGCAGCACTACCAGGGCCAGGACGTCGAGTTCCTCGGCATCAACACCCGCGACCAGGACATCGCCAACGCCCGGCGCTTCCAGCAGGAACAGGGCCTGACCTACCCCAGCCTGTTCGACCCGGCCGGCACCCAGCTGCTCAGGTTCCCCGCGGGCACCCTCGACGCGGGCTCCCTCCCGACCACCCTGGTGGTCGACCGCCGCGGCCGTCTCGCGGCGCGCGCCCTCGGCGGCCAGAGCTACGATGCCCTGGAGTCCATGGTCGAGCCCGTGCTCGCCGAGAAGTCCGGCTGAGCGCGGCCGAGCGCGGTGGCGCCCCGCCGGGGCGTAAATCGTTTGGGCGGGCGGGTCGTCGGCTGCTACCGTCTGCCCAGCCGTGCGACCGATGCGAGGAGGTGAGACCCATGAAGGCAGGAACCGCGTGGGTGCTCCCCCTCGTCGTCACGGTGGGCGATTGACGTTGGCGTCGCCCGGGAGCGCCTCAGGCAAGGCACTTCCGAAAGGCAGCACCATGAGTGCGCCGCATCCTGCCCCGAGCGCTCCCCTCCCCAGCGCCGCTGTCCCCAGCGCCGCTGTCCCGAGCGTCCCCGCCGCCGCGCCCCCGGAGGGCGCCGCCCGGCGCGCGGGCAGCACCCTGGAACCGGTCCGGCGCTGACCCGCGCACCGGCCGCCCCGGCATCGAACGAACGACCCCGACACCGAACGAACGAAGAATGAGGTGAACACCATGACCAAGACAACGAACGGCATCGAAGTCGAAGGCACCGTCATCGAGTGCCTGCGCAACGCCAACTTCAAGGTGGAACTGCAGAACGGGCACGTCGTCCTGGCCCACATCAGCGGGAAGGTCCGCAAGAACCACATCAAGATCCTCCCGCACGACCGGGTGCTCGTGGAGCTCAGCCCCTACGACCTCACCCGCGGCCGGATCCGCTACCGCTACCGCAACTAGCGGCCGGCTGGGGGAGAACCGGGGGGGGGGGGGGCCGCCCCCCCCCGGGCGGGGGGGCCCCC
>NZ_JBHYGR010000044.1:34547-38710 GCF_042738155.1 Kitasatospora sp. NPDC059088
CGCCGGGGGAGGGGCGCCGGCGCCCGCGCGCGCCCCCCGGGGGGCGGCCCCCCCCCCCACCGGTGGTTCTGCCGCGCGGGGCTGACGGGCCCGGCGCGTCGCGGTGTTCCTCGTGGAGGATGCCAGTGCGCGCGGCGCCCGTGTTGTCCCTGCGTCTCCACTTCCTTGGCAATGCGTCTACGCGTCGCCGTCCCGCGCCCGCTCGGCCGCGGCCCGGTGGCGGTGCTCACGGGGCGAGAGCCCGTACGCGGCCCGGAAGGCGCGGCTGAAGTCGTCGGCCCGGGGGAAGCCCCAGCGGGCGGCGACGGCCTGGACCGCCAGGGTGCGCAGCGCCGGGTCGGCCAGGTCGCGCCGGGCCCGTTCCAGCCGCTGCCCGCGGATCCAGGCCGCCAGCGTCCGGCCGTCCCCGGACTCCCCGGACTGCCGGGTGAAGACCCGGTGCAGGTGGCTGACGGAGACGTGGTGGGCGGCGGCGATCACCGCCGGCGACAGCTCGGGGTCCTGGAGGTTGCGCCGCACGAAGGCGCGCACCGCCTCCACCAGGGCGCGCTGGCGGGTGTCCTCCGGCACGGCCGCCTCGGCCTCCAGCTCCCCGGCGACCCAGGCGGCGACCAGGTCGACCGCGATGGTGCCCAGCCGGGCCGCCCCGGCCGGGTCCAGCGCCGCCGCCTGCCGGTCCAGCCCGACCAGGAAGTCCGACAGCAGCGCGCAGGTGCCCTCGCGCACCGAGAACCCCCGCCCCAGCAGGTCGCGCAGCCGGTGCGGCGGCAGCGGCAGCAGCGCGGCCGGGAAGTCGATCCCCACGGCCTCGGTCCGCTGCTCCCGGCGGCCGCCGCCCCGGGCCCCGAGGGCCCGCACCTCGTAGGGGTGGGAGCTGTCCACCAGGTACAGGTCGCCCCGGCCGAAGGTGCGGGTGCGCTCCTTGGCGCCGCGGGTCAGTGACAGCCCGCCGTCGAGCGGCATCGTCAGGTGGTACACCCCGGGGTCCGTGCGCCGCACCATGGCGGCGGAGCGCCGGAAGCGCGTCGGCGGGAACGAGGACCGCAGCAGGGTCACCGGCCCCAGCTCCAGGCGCCGCATCTCCGCCCGGAAGTCGTCGGCGTGCTCGCTGGTCATCTCGCTGGCCCGGGTGCGCCCGATCAGCTCCCGCCAGCAGTCGAACCGCTCCCGCGCGGGCACGCCCTCGCCCCGGAACACGCTCCCCGTCACCGCGGCCACCTCGCCGCCCCCTTCCCGCTCCGCTTCCCGGCCCGGCCGCTGCCGGACCGTCGACCGTAACCGATCCCGGCCCGGTCGCCGGCCCGGACCCCCGTGCCTGCCCCGTGCCCAGCCCCGTACCCGCGCCCGGTCCGCGTCCGGGGCCGCGCCCGGTCAGGGGGCCAGCAGTGCGCAGACGAAGTCCTCCTCGACCGCCCGCAGGTGCGCCAGCAGGTCCGGGGTGCCGCTCCGGTTGACCTGCGTGGTGACGGAGACGGTCAGGCTGCGCCGCCCGTCGGCGGTGCCCGCGCCGAGCTGGGTGTAGCCGGGGGTGTTGCCGGTGTGGCCGTACACCGTGCCGCAGCGGGTGGTGTACTCGAAGATCGCCAGTCCGGCGTGGTTGGTGCCGGGGCCGGCGGGTTCGGAGGCGCCGTCGACGAAGGTCCGCTGCTGTGCGCGGGTGGCGTCGCCGATCAGCGGGCCGCCCGCCCAGGCGGCGGCGAAGGCGTTGAAGTCGGCGGGGGTGGAGACCAGGCCGCCCGAGGCCCAGGAGCCGGAGGCGCCGTACTCGGTGCTGACGTCCTGCGGCGGGGCGGGCGGTTCGACGGCGTAGCCGTGCAGGTAGGGCCTCGGCAGCCGGTAGCCGGAGGGCAGGCTGGTGCGGGTGAGTCCGAGCGGGCGGTAGACCTCGGAGGCGAGCAGGTCCTCGTAGCGCTGCCCGGTGGCGGCCTCGGCCATCAGGGCGACGGCGATGTTGTCGGAGTTGGAGTACTGGTAGCGGGTGCCGGGGGTGAACTCCAGGGGCTCGTCGGCGACGAAGTCCAGCAGGTGGCGGGAGTCGAAGACGTGGTGGGGGTCGGCGCTCAGCAGGTCGCCGAAGGCCGGGGCCCTGCTGTAGTCGGGCAGCCCGCTGGTGTGGTTGAGCAGCTGGCGCAGCGTCACCGCGCCCCAGTCGGCGGGCAGCGCGGGCAGCCGGGCGGTGAGGGTGTCGTCGAGGCCGAGCAGTCCGCAGTCCACCAGTCGCAGGGCGACGGCGCCGCTGAACGCCTTGGCGGCGCTGGCCAGGCGCATGTGGTCCTCGGCGAGGGGCGGGCGGCCGGTGCCGAGTTCGGCGGTGCCGGCCCGGATCACCCGGACCCGGTCGTCCTCGCGCAGGACGGCGATGGCGCCGGGCGGGCCGTCCGGGCGGTCCACCAGCTCCTGCAGCCGGGCCCGCAGCGCCCGGTCGCCGTCCTGGCGGCCGTCCTGGCGGCCCTCGGGCCCGCCGCCCGCGGCGGCGCCGGCGGCGGGGGCCAGCGCGAGCGAGGCGGCCAGCGACGCGGTCAGCAGGGCGGTGACGGCGGGCCGTGGACGGCGGCGGGGGCGCGGTGACATGACGGATCCTCCGGAGGGCGGTGCGGGTGCCAGTGGCCGGGTGGCCGGGTGGTTCGGGGGCAAGGGATCACCGCCCGCGGACCCGGGGAAACGGCCGGACGCCCGCCGTGACCCGCCTGGTCGATCACCGCGCCGGGCCGTCGGACCCGGACCCGGACCCGGATCCTGGTCCGACGGCCCGGGGCCCGGAACCCCGGGCCCGGGGTGTCAGCCCTGGAACGGCCCCTCGTCCACGAAGGTGCGCAGCAGCCGGGCGAAGGCCCGGGCGTCGTCCGCCGGCCAGGAGGCGAGGGAGTCCTCGATGCGGGCCGCCAGGCGTTGCCGGGTGGCCCGTACCGCGTCCCGTCCGCGGTCGGTGAGGACGAGCAGGGTCGCGCGCCGGTCACCGGGGTCGGCCTCGCGGCGCAGCAGCCCGGCCTCCTCCAGCCGGTCGGCGCGGCGGGTCACGGTGGTGCGGTCCAGCCCGATCTCGCGGCCCAGGTCGGCGGCGCTGCACGGGCCGGTGCGGGCCAGGCCGCTGAGCACCGGGTAGGTGAGCTCGTCGACGGCTTCCCCCAGGCCGTCGGTCAGCTGGGCGTGCAGGCCGGTGCGGGTGCTGCGCCGCAGCAGCAGTCCCAGGGCCTCGGCGATCTCGTGTCCGGTCGGATTCGTCACCCCCTCAGATTAGCGTGCGCTGCGCACGCTTTTCCTGTACTGTCAGATGCGTGCCTGAGGCACGCACTTTCTCGTGACAAGTCATCGGAGGACCCCGTGCAGCACACCGACATCACCACCGCCCTCGCCGACCTGCTCCTCACCCCGGGCCTGGACCTCCACGAGGCCGTCGACCGGCACTTCGCCCCCGACTACCGCCAGCGCACCGACGGCCGCTGGGACGACCGCGGCGAGTTCCTGGCCCACATCGCCCACCTGCGCACGGTCGTGGCCGACGGCTCCGTCGAGGTCCACGAGGAGCTGGTCGACGGCCACCGCTACGCCGACCGCCACACCATGACCATCACCAAGACCGACGGCTCCACCGTCCGCATGGAGGTCTACCTCTTCGCCGAGTTCGCCCCCGACGGCCGCTTCCGCCGGATCGAGGAGACCACCCTCCTGCTGGAGGGCGCCGACCACGACCGCGACCTCGGCAGCGCCCGCTGACCGAGCGCCCGCCGGACGCCGCGCCCGCTGACCACCGCGCCCGCCGGACGCCGCGCCCGCCCTACGGTTGTTCGCCCGCGCCCTCGGTGTCGATGTGCGGCAGCACCCGGTCCAGGAAGCGCGGCGTCCACCAGGCGGCCGGCCCCAGCAGCGTCATCACCGCCGGCACCAGCAGCAGCCGCACCACCGTGGCGTCCACCAGCACGCTGACCGCCAGGCCCAGCCCCATCATCTTGATCACCACGTTGTCGCTGACGATGAACGCGGCGAACACGCTCACCATGATCAGCGCGGCGCAGGTGATCACCCGCGCGGTGATCTCCAGCGCGTGCGCCACGGAGTCCGGGGGGGGGGGGGGGGGGGGCCGGGGCGCGGGGGGGGGGGGGCGGGGGGTGAATTATATTTATTATTAGTATCAGGCTAGGATATAGCAGAGACAATTTAACGGA
>NZ_JBHYGR010000044.1:38720-51830 GCF_042738155.1 Kitasatospora sp. NPDC059088
CCGCCCCACCCTAGACACACAGCGCTACGGCGTTCCTGTTCACGAGGAGTCTGTCTACCGCCTCGCGCACCCCGGGGGCTGGGGGGGGCCCCGCGTCCCCCCCCCAGGACTCGTGGACCCGCGAGAGCAGGAAGATCTCGTAGTCCATGCTCAGCCCGAAGACGATCGCGAACATCATCATCGGCACGTAGCTCTCGATCGGGACCTTCCCCGCGACCCCGAGCGCCGGCCCGCCCCAGCCCCACTGGAACACCGCCACCACCACCCCGTACGAGGCGGCGATCGACAGCAGGTTGAGCACCGCGGCCTTGACGGCGACCAGCAGGCCGCGGAAGACCGCCAGGATGATCAGGAAGGCCAGCGCGACCACCACCGCGATGATCAGGACCAGCCGGCCGGAGACGATGTCCAGGAAGTCGACCTGGGCCGCGGTGTTGCCGGTCACGTACGTCCTGGCGCCGCTGCCCGCCACCGCGTCGGGCAGCACGGTGTCCGACAGGTGGTTGACCAGGTCGGTGGTGGCCCGGTCCTGCGGGGCGCCGGCCGGGACGACGGTGGCGAACAGCACGGCGCCGTCCGGGCTGGTCTGCAGCGGGGTGGTGCTCGCCGCGCCGGGCAGGCCGGTGAGGGCCTGCTGCACGGCGCCCTGCACGCCGGCCCGCGACCCGTCCGCCACGGCGCTCTGGTCGACCACCACGGTCAGCGGCGCGTTCGCCCCCGGGCCGAAGGCCTGGGAGACCAGGTCGTAGGCGCGCCGGTCGGTGAAGGAGGTCGGGTCGGCGCCGTCGCCGATGTGGCCCAGCTGGATGGAGAACAGCGGGATCGACAGCACCCCGAGCGCGACCACCCCGGCGACCAGGTAGCGCCACGGGTTCGCCTCCACCCGCCGGGCGTAGCGGTGCCAGCTCCCGCCGCCCTCGCCGCCGCCCCCGGCCTCGGCGATCGGACGGCGCACGGCGAAGCGGTCCATCCGGCGCCCGATCAGCCCCATCAGCGCCGGCAGCAGGGTCAGCGCGCCGAGCACCGCCGACACCACCGTGACGGCGGCCGCGGCCCCGAGCTTGGCGATGAAGGAGATGCCCGACACCGACAGCCCGGACAGCGCGATGATCACCGTGCAGCCGGAGACCAGCACCGCCCGTCCGCTGGTGGCCACCGCCTGCCCGGCGGAGGCGACCGGGTCCACCCCGTCCATCAGGTTCTGCCGGTGCCGGGTCAGCAGGAACAGCGCGTAGTCGATGCCGACCCCGATGCCGATCATCGTGGCCAGGGTCGGCGCCACGGTCGCGAAGGTGGACAGCGCCGCGACCAGCCCCAGCGCGCCCAGCCCGACCACGGCCGCGATCAGCGCCGTCAGCAGCGGCAGCCCGGCCGCGATCGCGCTGCCGAACCCCACCAGCAGCACCACCACCGCCACCGCGAAGCCGATCACCTCGCTGGAGCGGTCGTCCGCCGCCGGCCGGGCCAGCTCGCCCAGCGGCCCGCCGTACTCCACCTGCACCCCGGCCTGGCGCAGCGGCGCCACCGCCGCGTCCACCCCGCCCAGGTAGTCGTGGCCCAGCAGCGCCGGGGTGGTGTCGAAGCGGACGGTGATGTACCCGGTCAGCCCGTCGGGGGCCAGCGGCCCGCCCGGCGGGGCGCTCTGCCCGGCCGGCGGCAGCGGGCTCTGCGCGCTGATCACGTGCGGCAGCTGCTGGAGCGCCGTGACGGTCTGGGCGATCTGCGGCTGGAAGCCCGTCAGCTGCTGGGCGTCGTGCAGCACCACCTGGGAGCTGGTGCCCGCGGCGGCCGGCTCGTGCGCCTGCAGCACGTCCCGGCCCTGCTGGGCCTGGGTGCCGGGCAGGGAGAAGTCGTCGGAGTAACTGCCGCCGACCGTCCGGTTGGCGGCCTGGACGCCGGCCAGGGCGACGATCCACAGCACGAGGACGAGTACGGAGTGGCGCGCGCACCACTCGCCCAGGCGCCGCAGCGCCGCGCGCCTGGCGGGCGGCGGCGTCGCGGCGGCCGGGGGGACACGGCGGGCGGACGGCGGCATGGACGGGCTCCCGGGGTCTCCTGCGCGCTGGTGCGCCGAACCGGCGCAGTGTTCCCCGCGGGCCGCCGCGGCCCTCCGGTACCGGCGGGTAGTCGCCCCGACGGCCGCCTCCCCGACGGCCGCCTCCCCGCCGCCGCCCACCGTCGGGTCAGGGTCGCCCGCCCCCGCCGAGCAGCGGCGTGCCCACCGGCGCCGCCGCCCCGACCAGCACCACCAGCTCGTGCCCGCCCGGGTTGGCCTGCACCGGTACGGTGCGCCAGTTGTTGGCCAGCCAGACGTTGCCCGAGGGGTCGATCTGCACGCCGGTGTTGCGCTCCAGCCCGTCGCTCGTGTATCCGGTGCCGGGCGGCGAGATCGGCTCACCGGTGCGCACCCCGGGCGGGCAGGCCGCCAGGTTGACCCCGCACAGCCGGGCGACGCGGTGGCCGCCGAAGTTGGCCACCCACACGGTGTCGTCCCCGTCCACGGCCACCCCCCAGGGCAGGAACAGCCCGCCGTTGGCGAAGGGCGCGGGCGCCGGTGTCCCGTCCGCCCCGATCAGGGTCACCGAGGCGCCCGGGCGCGGGCCGTCCTCGCCGCCGAGCGCGTCCGCCAGATCGCCGGGGGTGCTGTCCCCGCAGGGCACCGGCAGGATGCCGCTGTTGCTCACCCAGGCGTTGCCCCGGCTGTCGGTGGCCACTGCCAGCGGCCGGCGCAGGCCCCCTCCGGCGACGGTCCGCTCCAGCGCGCCGTCGGGGCCCACCACCTGGACGCTGTCGCTGCCGTTGCCGCTCACCCACAGCCGCCCGGCCGGGTCCACCGCCGCGCCGAAGGGCTTGTGCAGGCCGGGCGTGGGGATCTCCCGGGCCGCGGCCCCGTCGCCGTCCGGGATCCGCGCCACGCTGTCCGAACCGCAGTTGGCGACCCACACCGTGCCGGCCCGGTCGGCGGCCATGCCCTGCGGCTGGACGATGCCCGCCCCGCGCCAGCCCGCGGGCGGCGACAACGGGGTGCCGTCCGGGGCGAACTGGGAGAGGCTGCGCTCCAACGGCGTCGGATCGAGTGGGCAACCATGGCCCTGGAAACCGAAGTTGGCGACCCAGGCGCTGCCCCTGGCGTCCACGGTGATGCCGAAGCCGGCCCCGTACAGGCCGCCGCCGCGGTAGGGGGCGCCGGGGGCGTCCTGCCCGGTGGGGGTGAACTTGAGCACCGTGTCGCTGCCGCAGACCGGCACCGTCGGGTCCGGGCCATAGCGGTAGTTGTTGCTGACCCAGGCGTTGCCGTCCGCGTCGAAGGCGATGTTGCCGGGGCCGTCGAGCTCGTGCCCGTTGCCCGCGTAGCGCAGCGCCACCGTCCAGGCGTCCGGCGCGGCGCCCAGCGCGGGCCGGTAGCGCTCGGTGGTGGCGGCCAGCGCGAACAGCTCGGCGGCGTTGCGGCCCGGGTCGTGGGCGATGTTCACGGCGGCCAGCAGCGTGTTGCGCGGCCGCTCGCCGCCCGGCGGCCGGGCCAGCTCCAGCAGCCGCCCGCAGGAGTCGCCGGTGACGCACGAGGCCAGCAGGTTGGCCAGGGAGTTGACCTCGGCCATGGTCGAGGTCAGCGCGCCGTTGGGCGGCGCGGCCAGCAGCGGGGCGATGCCGCCGGTGCCGGTGTCGGCCAGGTTGTGCGCGAGGGCGGCGGCGTTCGGCAGCCCGGGGGAGGAGCCCGCGACGCCGTCCGGGCCGGTGAAACGGGCCAGCGCGTAGGCCACGGCCACGGTGGTCCGCTCGTTGACGACCAGTTCGGGCGGCGCCCCGGCACCGCTGAGCACCGCGGCCAGCGTCACCGGCCCGCCGCCCGCCCCCTCCGGCGCCTCCCGGCCGTCCGTACCGCCCCGGTCCGTACCGCGCCCGTCCCCGCCCCCGCCCCCGCGGCCCGGCAGGTCGGCCAGCACGTACAGCACCGCCCGCGCGTCCCGCGGCCGCCGGTAGTCCAGGCTGAACCGCCCCTGCCCGTCACTGCGCCCCCGGGCCAGCACCCGCGGCCGCCCGCCCCCGCCCTCCCCGGCCTGGTACAGCGTCACCCGCGCCCCGCCCAGCGGCGCGTCACCGCTGCGCACCACCCCGCACTGCCCGGCCTCCTCCCCTCCGCCGGCCGGCGCGGCGTGCGCGGGCCCGGCGGCCAGCTGGGCCAGGAGGGCGGCGGTCAGCAGGACGCCGCGGTGTCGACGCATGGGGACTCCGTTCGATCGCAGGAGGTGACAGCAGGAGCTGACAGCAGAGGGGAAGGGGCCGGACCCGCCCGCGCCGGGGCACTCGGCGGGGCCGCCGCCCTCCTACCTGCCACATCCCGGGCCGCCCGTACGCGACCGGCCGCCGGACGCGGCGGAAAATGCCCGGGACGGCCGAGCCCCACCCGCCCCCGCCGACTTCCCGCGCGACACCGGCGAGTTGGCTAGACTGCCCCGGCCCGGTGTGATCAAGAAGGGACACGAATGAGCATGGGGGGATCCTGGATGACCGCGACCGAGCCCGACCCCGAGCAGCCGGCGGCGCCGCAGATACGTCAGGACATCCCGCACAGCGCCCGGATGTACGACTACTTCCTCGGCGGCAAGGACAACTTCGCCGTCGACCGCGAAGCCGCCGAACGCGTCCTGACCGTCTTCCCCACCATGCGCACCGCCGTGCGGGCCAACCGCACCTTCATGCACCGCGCCACCCGCGCCCTGGCCCGGCGCGGCCTGCGCCAGTGGCTGGACATCGGCACCGGCATCCCCACCTCGCCCAACCTCCACGAGGTCGCCCAGGCCGTCGAACCCGCCGCCCGGGTCGTCTACGCCGACAACGACCCCGTCGTGCTGGCCCACTCCCGCGCCCTGATGACCAGCACCCCCCAGGGCCGCACCGCCTACGTCCACGGCGACGTCCGCGACCCCGCCGCCATCCTGGCCACCCCCCAGGTCGCCCGGACCCTCGACCTGGACCGGCCGGTCGTCCTGTCGATGATCGCCCTGCTCCACTTCGTCCCGGACCTCGACGACGCCCACGCCATCGTCGAGCACCTCCTGGACCCCCTGCCGTCCGGCTCCGCCCTGGTCCTCTCCCACGCCACCGCCGAACTCGACCCGCCCGGCGCCTCCAAGGTCCAGGAGATCTACAACCAGGCCGGCACCTCCCTGCGGCTGCGCCCCCGCGCCGAGTTCGCCACCCTCTTCGCGGGCCTGGACCTGCTCGACCCGGGCATCGTCCCCGCCCACCGCTGGCATCCCGACGGCACCGACGAGGCCGACCTGCTGCCGGCCGGCGTCACCGACGCCCAGGTCTCCTTCTACGCCGGCGTCGCCCTCAAGCCCTGACCGGGCGCCGGGGCCCGCCGACCCGTCAACACCCCGGCCTCCTCCTCCCGTCCGGGTGACGCCGGGCCGGTTCCCGCCCCCGGCCCGGCCCCGGTCCGCTCTGCTGGGAGCGGCCGCCCCGCCGCGGCCGTCGGCACCCGCCCCGGAGGAGTCCCGTGACCTCGCCCTGCGACCCCCAGTACGCCCCCGCCGGCGACGTGAGCGCGGCGCTCATGGTCATCGACTCCCGGCTCAAGGCCCTCTACGACGGCCGCACCGGCGCCGACCCCGCACACCGCGAGATGGTCGACCACCTCGCCGCCTCGCTGGGCCCGGACGGCTTCGCCGCCCTGCTGGAGGGCGCCTGCACCCTCATCTACCTGTACATGAACTGGCTGCGGAAGGCCTGCGAGGACCAGGGCAAGGACGTCATCGAGTACGTGCTGCCCAGCCTCCTGGCCACCATGCGCATGATGCCCCGCACCTTCCGCCCCGAGGTCGTCCCCACCATGGCCGGCCTGCTCGTCGCCGCCGCCGGCGACCTGAGCCCCAACCTGTGGCGCGCCCAGTACGGCCCCTGGACCGACGCCGAGATGAACCCCCTGGAAGCCACCGCCACCCTGCTCGCCGAGTACGTCAACCGCATCTGCGGCGACGACCGCGACTTCGCCACCCGCCTGATCACCGACGCCCTCTCCCGCGCCGACGACGAGGAGCAGGACGAGGCCGACGAGGCCTGACCCCCCCCGGCCGACGGCGCCCGCGACCCCGCCCGCCGGCGCCCGACGCGATGTCAGTGCCCGCCCCTAGAGTGGTCACAACGCTGGAGGGAACGCCGAAAGGCGCCGCGGGTGAACCCCGCGAGAGACTCCGGAAAAGCCTCGCAAGCGCGCCGGAAAAGGGGATAGCCATGTCCGCGAACAGGATCAAGCACAAGGTCAACCACGTCTCCCTCGTGGTCGACAAGTCCGGCTCGATGCGCCAGCACCAGGCCCAACTCGTCCGCGTCGTCGACGAGTTCGTCAAGGGCCTCCAGGAGGAGTCCGACCGCCTCGGCCACGAGACCCGGATCAGCCTCTACGCCTTCGACCACGAGGTGCAGAACCTGGTCTGGGACATGGACGTCAAGCACCTGCCCTCCCTGCGCGGCCTCTACCAGGTCGACAACGGCGCCACCGCCCTGATCGAGGCCGCCGTCAAGTCCGTCGACGACCTCAAGAACATCTGGGAGGGCTACGGCGAGCACTCCTTCCTCCAGGTCGTCGTCACCGACGGTGAGGAGAACGCCTCCGGCTGCTCCCAGAGCGGCCAGATGCACACCCGGATGAACGGCGGCCAGGGCGCCGCCGTCCTGCGCTCCTGGCTCGACCGCATCCAGGGCGCCATGGACGGCCTCCCCGACCACTGGACCTCCGCCATCCTGGTCCCCAACTCCCTCGCCAAGCGCACCGCCCAGGAGTACGGCTTCCCGGCCGGCAACATCGCCATCTGGGACGCCGACTCCAGCAAGGGCGTCGAGGAGGCCATCGGCACCGTCAAGTCCGCCGCCACCAGCTTCCTGCGCGGGCGCGAGCAGGGCGTGCGCGGCACCAAGAACCTCTTCGCCATGGGCCAGGACCTCGACACCACCCAGGTCACGGCCAACCTCGACGCCCTGGACACCGGCAAGTACATCCTCATACCCGTCGACGAGGCGTCCCCCATCCGCGACTTCGTCACCAGCTCCGGCCACTCCTACACGACCGGCTGCGCCTTCTACGAGCTCTCCAAGCGCGAGAAGATCCAGGGCAACAAGCAGCTCGCCGTCGCCGAGAAGGACCCGGCCACCGGCCGGATGACCGGCCGCGTCTTCTCCGGCCCGGCCGCCCGCCGACTCCTCGGCCTGCCCGCCGCGGAGGCCGTCGTCAAGCCCGGCGAGAACCCCTCCTACACCGTCTTCGTCCAGTCCACCTCCGTCAACCGCAAGCTCGTCCCGGGCACCAAGCTCCTCGTCCTGCGCTGACCACCGGCCCCGGGCGGCGACGGCGGCGGGAATCGGTTCGCCCGCGGAGCAGCCGCTGTGTCAGGATGCCCCGTCACTTCGTCCGACCGGGGGGTCTCCTGACCATGCGCCGCTCCACCGTGCTCGCCGTCGCCGCCGCCACGGTCTCCCTCGCCGCCCTGGTGGGCTGCGACGACGACAAGGCGCCGACCGCCTCGCCGACCGCGCCGGCCACCACCGCCGGGGCCGCGCCGACGGCCACCCCGACGCCCACGCCCACGGCCGCTCCGACGCCCACCGCCGCCGCGACCACCGCCACCGCCGTGGCCACGACGGCGGGCGGGGCGATCGACCCGGAGAAGGCGCTCGCGCTCGCGGAGGCGACCCCGTACGCGGCCACCCAGGACTTCACCACCGAGGCCGGCCCGCTCAACTCGCGCACCAAGGCCCGGGTGAACCTCAACGGCCCGGTCCGCTCCGGCCGGCTCACCGAGTCCATGAGCGCCGCCGGCGGCGACGTGGCCGGCGGCAGCGACACCCCGAACGTCGTCGTCACCGGCGACGGCACCACCTACATCCGCAGCGGCAGCAGCTGGCGCACCTCACCGCGCGGCGACCGGGTCGCCGACTACCACGGCTACGCCAAGGCGCTGCTGGCCCTCGGCCCGTCCGCCCGCACGGGCATGGAGGACTGCGAGGGCACGCCCTGCTTCCACCTCGCCGGCACGGTCGGCGTGGAGCAGGTGAAGCCCCTGGAGGCCGAGCAGTACAAGATCCTCAAGAGCAAGGGCGTGGAGGGCTTCCGGCTCGACCAGTGGATCGACGCCCAGGGCCGCACCGTCCGCTTCGACCGGAAGACCGACCTCGGCGGCGTCCAGATCCGCACCCGCGGCACCTTCCGCGACTTCGGCCCGGTCGAGAGGATCGACCCGCCGCGCTGAGCCCCACGACAGCCCCGCCCCACCCCGGACCGGACGCCGCCTCAGAAGTGCTAACTTAGGCAAGCCTAACCAGGCAGCGCGACGACCACACGGCCCAGGGGGCACCATGGCAGAGCAACCGACCCGCCGGACACCGCGCGCCCGTGAGGCACGGGTGCTGCGCACCGAGCGGATCACCCCGCACATGGTGCGCCTGGTCCTCGGCGGCGCGGGGCTGGCGGACTTCGACGCCACCGAGTTCACCGACCACTACATCAAGGTGCTCTTCGCCCCCGAGGGCGTGGACTACCCCGAGCCCTTCGACCTCGCGCGGATCCGCGAGGAGTTCCCGCCCGAGCAGCGGCCGGTCACCCGGACGTACACCGTGCGGGCCTGGGACCAGGCGCTGCACGAGCTGACCGTCGACTTCGTGGTGCACGGCGACGAGGGCCTCGCCGGGCCCTGGGCGGCCCGCGCGCAGCCCGGTGAGACGGTGCGCTTCCTGGGCCCCGGCGGCGGCTACGCCCCCGACGCGGACGCCGACTGGCACCTGCTGGCGGGCGACGAGAGCGCGCTGCCCGCGATCGCCGCGGCGCTGGAGCGGATGCCGGCCGGCGCCGTGGTGCACGCCTTCGTCGAGGTCGCGGACGCCGCCGAGGAGCAGAAGGTCCTCTCGCCCGCCGGGGCCGCGATCCACTGGCTGCACCGCGGCGCGCGCCCGGTGGGCGAGGCGCTGGTCGAGGCGGTCGCCGCCCTGGAGTTCCCCGCCGGCACGGTGTCCGCGTTCGTGCACGGCGAGGCCGGCTTCGTGAAGGACCTGCGGTACCTGCTGCGCGTGGAGCGCGGCGTCCCGCGCGAGCGGCTGTCGGTCTCGGGCTACTGGCGGCTCGGCCAGAGCGACGAGGCCTGGCGGGCCGCCAAGCGCGAGTGGAACGCCCAGGTCGAGGCCGAGCAGGAGCAGACCGGCTGACCCGCCCCGGCGCCCCGGCCGCGGCGCCGCCGCCCGGGTCAGGTCAGGCCGTGCTGCCAGGCCCGGGCGGCGACCTCGACGCGGTTGCGGGCGCCGAGTTTGCGCTGGACGTTGCCGAGGTGGGTCTTGACGGTGGAGAGGGTGACGTGGAGGGCGGCGGCGACCTCGTCGTTGGTCAGTCCCCGGGCGACCATCGCGACGACGTCCCGTTCCCGCGGGGTGAGCGGCTCCTGGGGCGGGGGAGTGTCGGGGCCGCGGCGCCGGGGCCGCGCCGGCGGACGGGAGGCGAGGTCGCGCAGGAGCCGGGAGGCGACGGAGGGGGAGATCAGCGAGTCGCCCGCGGCCGCCGCGCGCACGGCCTCGATGAGCAGGGCGGGCGAGCAGTCCTTGAGGACGAAGCCGCAGGCGCCGTGGCGCAGCGCGCCGTGGACGTACTCGTCGAGGTCGAAGGTGGTCGCGATGACGACCTTGAGCGGGTGCTCGGCGTCGGGGCCGGCCAGCAGGCGGGTGGCCTCCAGGCCGTCGGTGCCGGGCATCCGGATGTCGAGCAGGCAGACGTCGGGGCGCAGCCGCAGGGCCTCGGCCACCGCCGTGCGGCCGTCCCCGGCCTCGGCGACGACCTCCATGTCCGGCTGGGAGTCGAGGATCATCCGGTACGCGGCGCGCACGGTGACCTGGTCGTCGGCGAGGAGGACACGGATGGTCATGCCGCCCATCCTGCCAGCTGTCACGAAGCGTGACGGGGGGCGCTTCGGCCGAGCGGGATCTCGGCGGCGACCTGCCAGCCGCCGACCGGCCCGGGCCCCGCGCTCAGCTCCCCGCCCAGCGCGTGCACGCGCTCGCGCAGGCCCGCGATGCCGAAACCGCCGCGGCCGCGGCCCGGTGACGGTTCGGCGGCGGGCCGGGGCGCGTCGTCGGTGACGCAGACCGTCAGGACGCCGGGGTCGCCGGCGGACAGCCGTACGTCGATGCCGGCGGTGTCCGCGCGGGCCGCGTGCTTGCGGATGTTGGTCAGCGACTCGCGGACGATGTGGTGGACGGCGGAGGCGATGTGGTCCGCCGGGGGCGTCGCGGTCAGCCGGGGGTCGAGGGTGAGGGAGACGGCCGGTCCGGCGGCGCGCAGCGACGCGGCCAGGGCGGGCAGGGCGTCCAGGCCGGCGGGGGCGCAGAGCGGGGCGGGGCGGTCCGGGCGGCGCAGCAGCGCGACCATGGCCCGCATCGACTCGGTGGCCTGGGCGGCCGCGTCCTCGATGTCGGCCAGCGCCCGGTCCAGCACCTGCGGTGTCGGCGGGCAGCCCGCCGCCGTGGTGAAGCGCACCGCCTTGACCTGGGCGGTGACGGCGGTGACGTGGTGCCCGACGAAGTCGTGCAACTCGCGGGCGTACTCCAGCCGTTGGGCGTTCAGCCGGGCGTTCTCCTCCCGCCCCCGGGTGGTGTCGAGCAGCCGCAGGTACAGGCCGAGCACGACCGCCACCGGGGCGGCGAGCAGCAGGGCCGGCACGACGTACCGGCCCACGTGCACCCACTCGGAGCCGGGCAGCCGCAGGACGAGCAGCGGGGTGGCCAGCCAGGCGGCGCTGGCGAGCGGGAACAGGTGCCGGGGCGGCTGGTAGCGCACGGCCCGGGTGACGAGCAGCAGCAGGACGCCCATCTCCGTCAGGCCGAAGGTGACCTCGGGGCGGTGCCGCAGCTGGCCCGTGACGAGGGACAGGGCGATCGAGGCGGTCACCGCGGCCCACCCGGTGCGCACCAGGAGGCGGGGCGGCGAGAGCAGGGCCAGCAGGCAGAGCAGGCCGACCGCGACCGTCGCGAGGACCGTCGGCGCGAAGCCGGTGGCGAACGCCTCGGCGGTGACGGCGGCCGCGGTCGCGGCGGCGACCCCGATGGCCGGGCCGCGCCGCTCGGCGGCCCAGGAGGCGAACTCGGCGCGCGCCGGGAAGGTGATCATGGTCGTTCACGGTACGCGGCCCCGGGCGCCCCGGACCTCCACCGTTCGGCCGAGGCACCGCCCCCGGCCTCGGCCGATCGGCCGTTCCGCGCACCCCGCCCGCCCGGTGACGATCACTTCCACCACTTCCACCACTTGCACCACTTGCACCACTTCCACCGCCTCCACCGCTTCCACGGAAGCCGGACGCCCGTCCGGCCCGCCGGAAAGGACCCCGAACCGTGCACCGCCTCTCCCGCGCCCTGCGCCCCCTGTGGCGCGTCCCCGCCCTGCTGCTGGCCGACACCGTCGTGGCCGTCGCCGTGACCGTCCCCGTGCTCTGGGCCTACGGCCGCAACCGCCTGCGCCGGGCGGACCTCAGGAACGGCGAGCGGGGGCGGGGGCGCAGGTAGCGGCAGCCGGGTGGCCGGTCGCGTGGGCCCCGGTCGGAGGATTCGGTTCCGGCGTGCAACCCTTGCGCCGTCGCGGCGGTGAGTAGGGCAGAGCGATGGCCCGGTCGGGCCGTCGCGCGGAACGTGAAGAGGAACTGGATGACCGCGAGGATACTGCCCGCCCCGGTGGAGGACCGGCCCCGGCCCGCCCCGCCCGCCGCGGGCGGCCCCGGCCTGCGGGAGCTCGACTTCGAGGGGTACGCCGCCTCGCGCTGGCCACGGCTGGTGCGCACCGCCTACCTGCTCACCGGCGACTACCACGAGGCCGAGGACGTCGTACAGGCGACGTTCGCGAAGGCCTTCCGGAACTGGCCCCGGATCAGCCGCCTCCAGGAACCGGACGCCTACGTCCACCGGGCCCTGGTGAACAACAACCTGAGCCGCCACCGGCGCCGCAGGGTCAGGCAGCTGCTCGTACCCGTCCTCCCCGAGCGGGCGCACACCCCGGGCGCCGACCACCGCGACGTCGAGGAGCGCTCGGTGCTGCTCCAGGCACTGGCCCAACTGCCCCAGCGCCAGCGGGCCGTGGTCGTCCTGCGCTACTGGGAGGACATGAGCGAGCAGCAGGTCGCCGAGATCCTCGGCTGCTCACTGGGCAACGTGAAGAGCCAGGCCAGCCGCGGCCTGGCGAAACTGCGCACCCATCCGGCGCTGGCCCCCTACGCGGGCGCCGGCGCTACGACGACCGACGGCACGAACGGAGACAACAGCTGATGGACACCGAGGACATGGTGCGCGGCGCCCTGCACGACGAGGCGTCCCGGCTCACGGTGGCCCACTGGTCCGCCGAGCCCGTACGGATCCACGCCCGCCGCCAGCGGCGGCGGATGGTGGTGGGCGCGTCGGCCGTGGCGGCCGCGCTCGCGGTGGCGGTCGGCACCGGCGCGGTGCTGTCCGCCCGGGACGGCGGCAGGGCCCTCGCCCCGGCCGCGGCCCCGGCCGCGCAGGCCCCGCTGCTCCCGGCGGGACCGGCCCCCGAGGCCGTCGTCGCCGAGCCCGGCCAGCAACTGCCGCTGGACCGCCCCGGCTGGTGGATGTCGTTGAAGGACCGGGAGATCTGCATCCACGACGCCTCCGTCCACGGCAGCGGCCCGGGCTGCGGCGGCTACTCCTGGGCGGCGAGCGCCACCACCGAGCTCACCATGCAGTACTACCGCAACCCCGCCCAGAACCAGGAGGGCCTGTACAACGTCGTCTACCACGGCCCCGGACAGGTCGCCCGGATGACCGTCGAACTCGACGGCCAGGCCCACTGGGCCACCGTCGCCTCGCTCCCCGGCACCCCGGGCTACGCCAGCGGCTACGCCTGGGCGTCCGCCCTCAAGCCCACCGGCTCCGAGAAGGGCCAGCCCCAGCCCCTCACCGGCATCAGGCTCGCCGCGTACGACGCCCAGGGGAACCTGCTGGCGAGCAAGACCCTGTAGCCCCGGCGGCGGGGGGGGGGGGGGGGGGCGCCCGGCCGCCCCGCGCCCCCCCCCGCCGCCGCGCGCCGCGCGCCAGCGCGCGCTGCGCCGAGGGGGCGAGCGTGGCCGG
>NZ_JBHYGR010000044.1:51840-66803 GCF_042738155.1 Kitasatospora sp. NPDC059088
GGGCGGCCCGCCCGCGCGCCCCCGCCGCTCCCCCCCCCCCCCCGGCCCGGGGGGGGCGGGCGGCCCCGCGCCGCCCCCCCCCCCCCCCCACCACCGGCCCTGGCCGGGCCCACCGGCCCTGGCCGGGCGTTTTAGGGTGGCGGACATGCCGCTCGTCGACGTGACCCACGCGCCCACCGTGCCCGAGTCCACCCTGCGCGAGCTGGGCTCGGTGCTGCCGCACTTGGTGTCCCTGGCCGTGGAGTGCCCCGAGGAGCCGTACGACGGGGACCTGCGACCCGGCGACGTCGAACTGCGCTTCCGGCCGCTGGGCCCGCTGGACCGCAGCGGCCTGGCGGTGGTGATCGAGGTCAAGTCGAAGTGGTTCGCCAGCCGCGCGGCCGACCGCCAGGAACGCGTGGACACCCTCCACGCGAACATCCGCGCCGCGACCGGGCTCACCGACTTCGGCGTCTACCTCTCGCTGCCCGTCGCCGCCTGGTCCCAAGGAGACTGACCCCTCCCGCCCGGGACCCCAGCCCCCTGCTCCAACTGCTGCGACCATGGGCCACATGCTGTCGCTGACGATGAACGACGCCGCCGCCCAGGCGCTCGGAGTGCACGACCACCCCGCCGCCCTGACGCCGCCCGGCGGCCTCGCCCCCGGCCTGCGCGGCCGCCTCGCCGACGGGATCACCCGCCGCGGAGCCGTCCTCACCTGGGCCGACTCGACGGCCGACGCCGGCGCCGCGCCCGCCGCCTTCACCGACCTCACCGCCTGGGAGTGCGCCGACAGCTCCTTCCACCTGGAGGACCACGTCCCCGTCGAGGTCCGGACCGTCGACGACGCCCCGCAGATCTCCGAGGACGGCCAACGGCTCCTCCTCCTGCACGGGATCGCCCTCGCCCTGGAGTTCCGCCGCCTCCTCACCGGAGCGGACCACCCGGGCCCGGTGCGCTGCATCGTCGCGGCCAACGGGACGAACGCCACGTTCAGGTTCCACCGGATCCGCGCGGGCCAGTCCTGGCACGACCCCGACCTCGACGGCTACCGGACGGACAAGCTGGTCGTCCTCGACCTCGCCCCGGCCGCCCGCTGACCCCCGCCCCCGAGCCCCGCCCCTGGTCCCCGCCCCGACCCACCCGACGGCCGGGGTGCTAGAAATCCCCCGTGGACGAACACCCCGAACCCTCGACCCGGCGCGTCTTCGTGGCCCTGGCCCCACCCGACGACGCCAAGGACGAGCTGGCCCACGCCCTCCGCCCCGCCTACGCCGCCTACCCGCGGCTGCGGTGGAACCGGATCGAGGACTGGCACATCACCCTCGCCTTCCTCGGCGAACTGCCCACCACCGCCGTACCGCCGCTGCGCACCGCCCTGGCCGCCCTGGCCCCCGCGCACCCCGCCCCGCGCCTGGGCCTGCACGGCGGCGGCCACTTCGACGACCGCCTCCTGTGGGCCGACATCGACGGCGACCTCGAAGCCCTGCACCGACTCGCCACCGACGTCCGCACCCTGGCCAGGACCTGCGGCATCGACTTCCACGACCGCCCGCTGCGCCCCCACCTGACCCTGGCCCGGGCCCGCCGCGACGACCCCACCGGCGTCCCGCTGGCCGCGGCCGGCCTCACCGGCTTCCACGGCCGCCCCTGGCGGGCCGAACGCCTCCACCTGGTCGGCAGCAACACCGGCCGCGGCCCCGGCCCGATCCACTACCGCGACATCGAGGCCTGGCACCTGGGCACCGCCACCGGCAGCGCCCCTGACGAGCCGTAGCCGACGAGCTGCGGCCGACGAGTGGTCACCGTGCGCTCGCCCGTACGTCGATCGGATCTTCATCCGCATCGGCTAGCCTGCCCCCCGGCACCGCGGGTCCGCAGGTCATCCAGCGCTGACGGCCCGCCACCACACCGCACGGCACCGCACGTTCCACGAGGGGGAAACCGATGTCCCGCACGACCCACCGCCGTACCGCCGCCACGCTCACCGCGGCCGCCACCACGGCCCTGCTCGCCCTCACCGGCACCGCCGCCACCGCTGCCGCACCGCTGTCCGGCACCGAGGCGACCATCGCCGTCGGTGCCCGGGGCGTCGTGCCGGTGGTCAGCCCCGACGGCGCCAAGGCCTACGTCGTGGTGACCGAGGCCGACAACACCTCCACCGTGAAGACGGTGGACACCCAGACCGGCGCCGTCACCGCCCGCCTGGCCCTGGGCACCCTCCAGTGGAGCGCCCACCCGGCCCTCAGCGCGGACGGCTCGCGCCTGTACGTCCTCGACGGCCAGCGCCTCAGCGTGGTGGACACCGCCACCCTGACCCTGCTCGCCACCCTCGCCCTGCCCGACCAGCCGCGCCCCGCCGGCTGGACCGCGGGCTCCACCTCCGGACTGGCCCTCAGCCCGGACGGTGCCACCCTGTACGTCTCCCAGAACGGCGCGACCGCCTACCGGCAGAACGGCCAGAGCCGGATCCTGGCCTTCGCCACCGCGCAGCGGGCCTTCACCGCATCCGTCCAGGTCCAGGCCCCCTACGTCGGCGCCCCCGCGGCCCGCCCGGGCACCGGCGACGTGTACGTCGGCACCAGCCAGGGCGTGGTCCACGTGGCCGCGGCCGCCACCGCGCCGACCGTGGCCGGCACCGTCCAGGGCACCGCCACGAACCTGGACTACAACCTGGCGTTCACCCCCGACGGCAAGCGCCTGTTCGGCCTCGCCGAACTCGGCAGCGGCGCCAGCACCGTCATCGACCCGGCCACCGACACCGTCACCACCACCTTCCACCCCGCCACCGGCAGCGACGCCCTGGAGAACCCGCAGGTCAGCGCCGACGGCACCCGGCTCTACCTCGCCGACAGCAACTACGGCACGAGCAGCACCTCCGTCCTCGCCCTCGACACCGCCACCGGCGCCCCCGTCCCCGCCGACAGCGCCGGCGACCTCGACGAGGACGGCCTCACCGGCCTGGCGCTGGGCCCCGACGGCCACACCTTCTACGTGGGCGGCACCGCCGGCCAGAGCGCCAACCTCCAGATCGTCGCCCACTGACGGAACGTCGGACCGTCCAGGCCCGACGGCCCCCGCCCGCCGGGCGGGGGCCCGGTCCTGTCCCCGCACCGACCGCACCGACCGTGCCGACCGTGCCGACCGCGCCGTACCCCTGGACAGCGGCGGGGGAGTGGGCCACGCTTCACCCCCATGAACGCCCCGCAGCCCCCGCACCGCCCCGGCTCCGCCGGCCCCGGTGCCGCCCGCACCGCGCTCCTGCGGGCGGTGACCGAGGTCGGCGACGAGGCCCCCGCCCTGCTGGCCGGCTGCGACGGGGGAACCCCCGTCCCCGGATCCACCTGGACGGTCGCCGAAGCCGCCGCCCACCTCGCGATGGCCAACGAGCTGATGGCCGCCCTGGCCGCCGGCGGGCAACGGCCCTACGGCGACGGCACCCCCGGCTCGCTGGCCGCCGCGAACGCGGCCGCCCTGGCCGCCCGGCCCGAACGCGACCCGGCCGTCCTCGCCGCGCAGATCGCCGAGCGGGCACGGGAGTTCACCGCGGCGGCCACCCCGCGCCCCGGCACCGCCCCGGTGACGACCCCGCTCGGCGCGATGGACCTGGACGCCCTCACCGCCTACCTGCTGACCCACATGCTGGCCCACCTCTACGACATCGCCCGCGCCCTCGGCCGCCCGCACCCGCTGGACCGCCGGCGCGTCGCGCTGACGCTGCCCTTCCTGCGAACCGCCATGCCGTGGGTGGTCGACCCCCGCGCCGCGGCCGGCCACAACGCCTGCTACCGCCTGCGGATCCGCGGCCTGGAAGGCTTCGCGGTGACCTTCGCGGACGGCGCCGCCACGGTGAGCCCGCAGCCGCCGCGCCGCCCGGACTGCACGATCCTCACCGAGCCGGTGGCGTTCTTCCTCATGGCCCTGGGCCGCCTCGGCGCCACCGACGCCCTGCTGCGCGGCAAGGTCCTCGCCTGGGGCCGCCGCCCCTGGCTGGCCCCGGCCTTCCCCGCCCTGTTCACCGCCCCCTGAACCCCGCCCCGCCGGGAAGGACCGCTCGGTGGGGGAGGGTTCCTCCGATCCGTGCGAGTGACCTTCTGGTGACGGTCCGTCATGACAGGATCGGTGCGGGTCGACACGGCGTCGACCGGAAGGAGAAGGAGGAGACATGAGCGAGGACAACGAGGCGACGACGTCCGCCGAGGACAAGGCCCCGGCCAAGGGCTACGCGGGCACCGAGATCAAGATCGAGGGCGAGGACCACATCATCATCCGCGAGGACGAGGTCCCGGTGGCCGACACCGAGTGAGGCGCCCGCGCCCGTGCCCGCGGGTCGGTGCGGGCCGCTCCTCCCGCCGGGTGTTCCCGGCGCCCGGCGGCGGGGTCAGTCCGGCAGGCCCTTGAAGCCGGCGAGCAGTTCTCTCAGGGCCCGCTGTGCGGCCGGGTAGGCCTCCTCGGCGGCCGGGGCACCGGGGGAGGCGTTCGTCGGGGTGCGGTTCCCGCCGACCCTGACCATTTCGACCAGGACCCGGCCGTTGGTGCCGTAGAACACCGCCTCGCCGTAGTCCACGTCCACCGGGCCCGACGCGGGGGAGGCCCGCAGGTCGCCGTCGGGCACCAGCTTCCCGTCCGGGCCGATGGTCCAGCCGGGGCCCGCGGGCGGGGTGGTGGCGCCCGGGGCGGCGGACACCGACCGGGTGAGCACGGCCACGCCCGGGCCCTCCGTCCCGGTGGTGATCCCCACGGTGGTCGCCACCGGCACGGTGGACCGCGAGCGGGGGTCGTCGGGCGCGACCGTGCGCGGCTCGCACGCCCGGCCGGCCGTCACCACGTCGGCGAGCAGCTTCGTGCTGTCCGTGCCGCGCGCGAGCACGTACACGCTCGCCCACATCCCGTCCGCCGCGGCGGGCACCCGCAGCTCGTACAGGGCCGGCACGGGCACCGTCGGAGCCCCGGTGCGGACCTTGTCGTCGATCCGCACACCGGCCCGCGGCGCCTCCAGCCGGCAGGGCGAGAGCGCCAGCGGCTTGCCCGGCCCGGGCCGCAGCACCTCGCCGCCGCGCAGCCCCGCCGTGCCGGACAGGTACACCGACTCGACGATCTGCCGCAGGTGGCCGGAGCCGAGCTCGGTCCCCTCGACCTCCTCGGCCCCGCCGCCCGCTCCGGTACCGGCTCCGGTACCCGCGCCCGCCGGGGTGCTCGCGGCCGTGTCCGCCGCCGGGGCGCCCGCCCCCGAGCACCCGCCCAGCCCCGCACAGGTGATCGCCAACACCGTTGCCGCCCACAGGCGTTCGGTCATTCGCATGCCCAGCACGGTACCGTCGCCACCCGCCCGCCGTACGGCCAACGCCCAAGCGGACCGCCCGGCCCGCGGCCGCCTGCGGCCGCCCGCCCGACTTGCGGGCCGCCGGGCCCGGAGAGGTGATGGGAGGGGGCGCGTACCGAATCCGTACCGAGCCCGTACCCGACCAGGGGCCGTCCGGCCGAGGAGGATCCCCATGTCGCACCACAAGTCGAACAAGGACGTCGAGGGCGATCCCGACACCGGCCACGGCCGCGGCCTGCCCCGGCGCCCCGACGAGGCCGAGCTGGAGGAGCGCACCGAGGAGGACCGCGAGGAGGTCGGCCTGCCGCCGGACGGCGAGGAGGACGAGGAGGGGCGCAGGTAGCGGCCCCGCCCCGCCCTGCCGGGCCGCACCGGCCCGTGGGCGGGCGGTGTCAGGCCGGGGGGACGAGGCGGTTCTCGTAGGCGAAGACCACGGCCTGGATCCGGTCGCGGAGTTCGAGCTTGTGCAGGATCCGCCCCAGGTGGGACTTCACGGTCGCCTCCGCGAGGTACAGGGCGGCCGCGATCTCGGCGTTGGACAGGCCGCGGCCCACCTGGAGGAGCACGTCGCGCTCGCGGGCGCTGAGCCGGCCCAGCCGCTCGTCCTGGCCGCTGCCGCTGCCGGGGCCGGTGCGGGTGCCGTCGGGCAGGTGCGGGCGGAAGTCCTCCAGCAGGCGGCGGGTGATCCGGGGGGAGAGCGCCGCGTCACCCGCGGCCACGTTGCGTATCGCGGTGAGGAGCTCCTCGGGCCTGGTGTTCTTCAGCAGGAAGCCCGAGGCCCCGGCGCCGAGGCCGGCGAAGGCGTACTCGTCCAGGTCGAAGGTGGTGAGGATCAGCACCCTGCTCCGCGGGGAGGCCAGGGTGATCTGCCGGGTCGCCTCGATCCCGTCGGTCCCGGGCATCCGGACGTCCATGAGGACGACGTCGGGCCGCAGCTCCCGGGCGAGGCGTACGGCCTGGGCGCCGTCCGCGGCCTCGCCCACCGGTGCCATGTCGGGCTGGGCCTCCAGGATCGTGGCGAAGGCCATCCGGAGCAGCGCCTCGTCGTCGGCGATCAGGATGCGGATCGTCATGCGGGCACGGCTCCGTCGCCGTCGAGGAGGAGGCGGGTGTGCACGCCCCAGCCGCCGCCCGGGAGCGGTCCGGCCCGCAGCGTCCCCCCGTAGGCGGCGCAGCGCTCGCGCATGCCGGGGATGCCGTGGCCGGGCGCAGCGGCCCCCGCCCCGGTCCTGCCCCCGGAGGCGGTTCCGGGGCCGCTGTCGGTGACGTCCACGGTCACGGTCGCGGCCGAGCACCGGACCCGGACCTCGGCGCGGGTGCCGGCGGGGGAGTGTTTGAAGGTGTTGGTCAAGGCTTCCTGCACCAGGCGGTAGACGGTCAGTTGGGCGGTGGCGGGCACGTGGGCGTGGCCGCCCCGCAGCTCGACCCGGGTCGCCAGCCCGGCGGCGCGCATCCGCTCGGCCAGGGCCTCCAACTGGGCGAGGCCGGGCAGCGGGTGGCGCTGCGCGTCCGGTTCGTCGGTGCGCAGGATGCCCAGCGAGCGCCGCATGTCGGTCAGGGCCTGACGGCCGGTCTCGGAGGCCTGGACCATCGCGGCGGTGGCCCGCTCGGGCGAGCGGTGCTGGGCGTGGACGGCGGCGTCGGTGAGCGCGACCATGACGGACAGGTTGTGGGTGACGATGTCGTGCACCTCCCGGGCGATGCGGGTGCGCTCCTCGGCGACGGCCAGTCGCGCCTGCTGGTCCTGCTGGCGTTCCAGGTGCGTGGCCCGTTCCTCCAGCGCCGCGAGGTAGGCGCGGGTGGTGCGCGCGTTCGCGCCCAGCGCCGCGGCGGCGACGACCGCCGCGCTCAGCGCGACGAAGGGCGCCAGGAACGCGCCTTCCGTCGCCCAGCGCAGGCACGCCAGCAGCGCCCCGCCCTCCACGACGGCGCCGGCGAGGAGCGCGTCGCGCCGGCCCGCGTGCGCGGCCACCGCGTGCAGGGCCACCAACAGGCAGACATCGGCGGGGAGTTGGACGCCCACCAGCCACTGGACGAAGGCCGCGCCGGCCACGGCGCCGAACACCGCACGCGGGGCCCGGTGCCGCCACACCAGGGGCAGCGCGAGGGCCACCGTGAGGGCTGCGGCCACCGGGAACTCCCGCGGCGCGCGGGTGGCCGCGACATGGAGCAGCAGCAGCGCGAGCGGCAGCGACTCCCGTACGGCGGGCGGCGGTCGGAGGCCGCGCAGCCGCGTGCTCCCCACCGCTCGCACCACCCGGCCCGGGCCGGACTGCGCGGCCGCCTCGGTCATCCCCACGTCCCTGACGTCCCTGTCGATCGTGTCGGTCCTGTCGGTCCCGGTCCTGTCGGTCCTGCTGAACGCGCCGTGCGTGCTGAACGCGCCGTTCCTGCTCAACCCGCCGTACGTGCTGAGCGCGCCACGCCACGGTAGGCCGCGGGGGCGGTGGCGCACATGAGTCCGCCGTCTGACGGCACCACCGGCCCTGTACGACCACAGGAGGAGTCCGGTACCTCCTGCGGTCGCAGTGCACCCGCCCGTGCGGCGTGCCCGGTTGCGACCGCGGTGGCAGGCGAGGGCGACCGGGGGGCGACCGGAGGTCGATGCGGTGCCCGGTGCCCCGCCCCGACGATGGCGGCGTGACCGAGATCATCACGGGACTGTCCATGTCCCCTCCCGAGTTCCTCGCCGTGCTGGGCGCCCTCGCGCTGGTGGTGGCGCGCTGGCTTCCCCCCGTCGCCCGACCGCGCGTCACCGTCGCGGCGGTGGCGGTCCTCGTCCTGGCCACGGCGGTGCTGGGCGTGGTGGGGCTCCGCTGGCAACTGCTGCCGGTGCTGGCCGGGGCCGCCCTCGCGCTGCCCTTCGCCCTCGCCCCCCTGCTGCGACGGCTCCGCCGCCTCCACCGCTCTGCCGCCGACCCCGCCACCGACCCCGGCGACCCCGCCGCCCCCGGCCGGCCCGGGTGGCGGGCCCGGTGGTGGCTGGCGCTGCCGGGCACGGCGGCCTGCATGGGCCTGATCGCGGCGGGGCCGGTGGCCGCCTGGGCCTTCCCGGTGCCCGTGTTCCCCGAGCCGTCGGGCCCCTTCGCGGTCGGCACCCGGGTGGTGCAGTGGACCGACCCCCAGCGCCCCGAGACCTTCACCGCCGACCCCGACGACCGGCGCACCGTCGTCGTCCAACTCTGGTACCCCGCACGCAAGAGCCCCGCGGACGCGCCGCGGGCCCAGTACCTCGGGCGCACCGAGCAGGAGGCGCGCACCGTCTCCGACGCCCTCGCCCACGGCGTCGGCCTGCCCGGCTTCCTGGTCGACGGCGTCCCGCGGGCCCGCACCCACGCGGTCTTCAACGCCCCCGTGTCCGGCGGGGACGAGCGGTTCCCGGTCGTCCTGTTCTCCCCCGGGGCGGGCGGGGTGCGCACCCAGAACACCGCCTGGGCGGAGGAACTGGCCAGCCACGGCTACGTGGTGGCCGGCCTCGACCACCCGTACGACTCCGCCGCCGTCGTCCTCGACGACGGCCGCACGATCCGCACCGCGACCACCTCCTCCGGCGACCGCGACACCGACGAGCAACTCGCCGCCGGCTGGACGGCCGTCCGCGCCGCCGACCTCGGCTTCGCCCTCACCCAGCTGGAGAACCTGGACCGGAGCGGGAGCAGCGACCCGCTGGCCGGACGCCTGGACACCGGCAAGGTCGCCGCCACCGGCCACTCCATGGGTGGCGCCGCCGCCCTCCAGGCGGCCCGCCAGGACCCCCGGATCGACGCCGTCATCGACCTGGACGGCTTCCCCCACGGCCCCACCACCCCCGCCCTCCACCAGCCGGTGCTCGCGCTCACCCAGGCCGTCACTCCCGGCACCGACCCGCGCTACCTGCCCCGCCTCACCGAGGCCCTCGCCCTCGACACCGCGACCGGCTACCGCCTCACCGTCCCCGGCGCCGCCCACCTCACCTTCATGGACGGCCCGCTGTACCTGCCACCGGTGCCCCAGATCGTCGGCTCCCTGGGCCGCACCGCGAGCCCGCACCTCGTCGCCGCGACCACCCTGGCCTTCCTGGACACCACCCTGCGCCACGCGCCCGGCGACCTGGCCGGCACCCTGTCGGCGTACGGCAGCCTCAGCGTCCACCGCCCGGACGGCCGCCCCTGACCGGTCCGCGCGGCCTGGCCCCGCCCCGCCCCGGCAGGACAGCGGGGCGGGGGCGGGGCCGGGCACCGGGGCGTCAGTTCGCCCCGCCCCCGGGCTCCCCGGCCGCCCCGTACTGCCGGTGCACGTCCAGGTAGGGCAGCCGCACCCGCTCCCGCCACTCGGCCACCTGCGCGTGCGCGGCCGGCCGCACCGCCGCCGCCTCGGCCGCGTCCTCGACCCAGCCGTACGGGTACGGGCTGCCCAGGGCCACCGCCGCCACGGCCAGGTAGCGGGCCATCGCCGCGTCGTCCCCCACCGCCAGGGTCTCCACCTCGCCCCGGTCGAGCGCGATGCCGATCTCCCAGGCCCCCTGCGCCGTCCGCCGCGCGTCCCAGCCGCGCACCCACTGCACCCGCTCCGCCGTGACCTCACCGCCCGGCCGGGGCTCCAGCCCCGCGTCCCGCAGCGCGGGCACCACGGCGGCGGGGGAGTCCCAGGGGATCGGCAACCCCGCGCTCACCGCCACACCGAGCACCGTGCGGCACGGGTACGGCGTACCGCAGCACGCACAGCGCGGCTGCTGAGACCCGGCGTCACCCCCCTGCGCCCGGGCGGGCTCGTGCGACTGCACCACGCCACCCAGCAGGTACTGGTGCAGGCCGACCGGCTGCCCCGCCTCCTTCGAGTCCCGCAGGAGCAACTGCAACAGCCGGTGGAACAGCCGCCCGGCCTCGTAGCCGCCCAACGGCGGCACCGGCACCGTCACCTGCGCCGGCACCTGAACCACACCGTCACTTCCCTGCCCGTCACGACCCATGCGGGCGAGCCTAGGGCCCGTCTTCGACCTTCCGCCGCCCGGCCCGGCGCGCTACCGGCCGGCCGCGCCGGCCGCCTCCAGCACCTGCGTCACCAGGGGGACATCGGCCTTGGGGATCAGGATCACGTGCTGCGCCCCGTCCGCCACCAGGTCGAAGCGCGCCATCTTCGGGTGCGGGGCCTTCTGCCCCGACGCCGACAGGCCGAACGGCCCCCGGAGGGCGACGTCCTCGCCGGTGCGCCGGTTGCGCCAGGCCACCGAGCCGGCCGTGAGGTGCAGGTAGCCGGAGGCCGTGTGCGCAACGGTGCGCCCCTTGCCGATCGGCAGCATCCTGACCGTGCCCAGCGTCGAGCTCGAACAGGCCACCTGCAAGGTGGTGCCCGCCCGGAGGTCGGCCAGGTCCTTCTCCGTGCTCGCCCGGCGCAGGCCGACCATCGACAGCAGGACGTCGGAGAAGGTTCTGGTGCCCGCCGCGCGGCGGATGTCGGTCGTCATGGCGCAGATCCTCCCAGGTGGCCCCGGCAGGCCCGTGACCAGGGGGGTTGTTCGTTCCGGAGGGTTTCGTCCCGCGGGTGGGGACGGGCCGTCACGCGAAGCGGGAGCTGCGCACCGGCCCGGCGGAAGCCACCCGGTCGCGCGGACCGGCGGCGGGCCAGCCGACCGCGCGGGCGGCGAAGGCCGTGAGGACCGCGTCCGGGTCGGCCGGGGTCCCGCCGTCGCCCTCCGGCGCCTCCGGGGCGGCGGCCAGGATCGCCTCGGCGAGCTCCTCGGCCGAGCGCCGGTCGGGCGCGGCCTCCGCCGGTTCGCCGTCCTCGCCGAACTGCAGGCCCGGCTCCCACGGGGCGTTCACGATCTGCCCCAGCAGGGTGGAGACATCGGCCGTCACGGCGGGCGGGTCCGTCCAGCAGGTGGCGTGCTCGAAGAGCAACTGGCCCTCCGCGCGCTCGTTCAGCTGCGCCACCACGGCGGGATCGCACTCGTTCAGGTCGTACGCGACCACCAGCGCACCCGGCGTACCGGGCCGGAACGGCGCCGCCGGCACCCCGAGCAGCCGCGCCGCGGCCAGCCCGAGCGCCCGGCTGCCCCGGTCGGCCAGCAGCGCGACCGAGTCGGGCGTGCGACCGGTGGCGGCCAGGACGGCGCGCAGCCGCTCCAGACCGTGGTGGCAGTGCCCGAAGTCGTCCTGGAGGTAGGCCCAGCGGCCGGTCATGCCCTGCTCGAAGCCGTGCGGCGAGAGGGTGGTGAGCAGGCCGCCGGTGAGCACGTAGTGCCAGCCCCGCAGGTCCCGCCCGTCCACCGGCGGCAGCTCCGCGGCCCGCTCCAGCATCCGCCCGACCCGCTGCCCCGGCCCCACCCAGATCCCCTCGGGGGCCGACATCGCCCCGAACACCTCACGGGCCAGCGGTATCCGTCCGTCCATCAGGGCGTTGTAGACCGTCAGGTACCGGTCCGGCCAGTCGCCGAGCCGCTCGTCGTGCTCACGCAGCACGGCCAGTGCCTCGCCGTGCCGCTCGCAGCCCTCCAGGGCCGACACCAGCTCCAGCAGCACCTTGCGCAGCCCGAGCTGCGGGGCGGCCTGCGACTTGGCCCTGCGGCGGAACAGGCCGGTGCGCACCGCGGCGGCCGGCGGCGCCTGGACCAGCCGCAGCGCCTCCCGCAGCGCGGGGACGGCCACCGCGTCGATGCCGCGCTCGACGCAGGCGTAGCCGTAGTCGTAGAGCCGCTCGGCGTCCCCGGGCCGGGCCGCCAGCGCCGTCGAAGCCTGCGCCAGGTCCTCGAAACCGGCGCCCCGGGCCAGCCCGGCCAGCAGCGGCGCGACCTCGGCGGGCGGGAGCCGGTCCGCAGCGGAGCGCAGCACCCGCATCGACCCCTGCGGGTCGCCGGACTCGAAGAGCTCCCGGGCTTCGGACAGTTCGCTGGTCATGGGTCTCCGGAGGTCAGAGGGCGTGCAGGACCCCAGGATGATCCTCGACCGACCACCACCCGGGCAACCCGGTTTCCGCCGCCGGACGGGAACGCGGGCTCAGGGCCTCGGCGTCCAGCCGGGGGGCGTGAGGGCGGTGTCGGCGAGGATCCGTTCGACCGTCCCGTCGAGGGTGCTGCCCTGCCCGATGACCCGCTCCAGCCCGCCCGGCAGGAAGTCGCGGGCCCGGTACCAGCCGGCCATCTGCTCGGGGGAGAACTCCGCGGCCATCGGGCGGGTGGCGTGCCGTCGCACGGTCTCGTCGAAGTCGACGTCCAGGTAGTAGAGGAAGCTGCGACCGCGGTGCTCCGCGGCGAGCCGGGTCAGCATCGCGCCGTAGCGGTCGGCGGCGAGGATGCCCTCGACCACGACGTGGAACCCGTGGTCGAGGGCGTGCCGCGCCACCAGGTCGATCAGGCCGATGTTCGCCCCGCCGACGACGTCCCGCTCGCGCAGCACGGTGCGCCGCAGCACGTCCTGGCCCACCACCGCGACGCCCCGGCCGTAGGCGTCGCGCAGCCGCGCCGCGACGCTCGACTTCCCGGCCCCGCTCGGACCGCGCACCACCACCAGCACGGTGTCCGCACGGCCCGTCCCGCCCCGCACCGGACCATTCTCAAGTTCCGCCACGGCACAAGAGCATGACCAACCGTCAGCCCTTCGCGCAACGACCCCACCACCCCGACCGCGGCCGGGCCAACTCCCCCCCGGGCGCTAGCCTGTTCCGCATGCCGACCAGCCGCCCCGCCGACCCGGGCCCCACCCTCCGCGACCGCCTGCTCGCGTTCGGCTCGCTGCCCGCGGCGGCGGCCGTGCTCACCGGCGTGAACGCCCTCTACCTGCTCCTCGTGGTCTTCGGGAACGTCACCGACTTCGCCACCAACCAGCACTTCGTCCAGCACGTGCTGGCGATGGACACCACCTTCCGGGACCGGGACCTGATGTGGCGCTCCATCACCTCGCCCGGCCTGCAGAACGCCGCCTACGTGGCGATCATCGCCTGGGAGGCGCTGAGCGCCCTGGCGCTGACGGCGGGAACGCTCGCCTGGTGGCTTCGGCCGGAGGCGGCGCGCCGCCTCAGCACCCTCGGCCTGCTGCTGATGCTGCTCCTCTTCGGGGCCGGATTCATCGGGATCGGCGGCGAGTGGTTCGCCATGTGGCAGTCGAAGGCCTGGAACGGCCTGGACGCGGCGATCCGCAACGTCACCCTGGCCGGACTGGCCCTGGTGGTGGTGAACCTGCCGCACCCCCGCACCCCTTCCGCCCCGCCGGAGTGAGACACTCCCGGAGCCCGCGAACGCCCCGCCCGCCCGCTTTCCTGCGGGGGAGGGACGGCCGGGCGGCGCGCCGCAGGCGGTGCGGGGGCGGCTCGGCGGTGGGCGTCAGCATGGCCGGCATGAAGACCGTTCTGCGCTGCGCGGCCGCCCTCCTGCTGGCTGCGGGTCCGATCGGCCCGGCCGCCTCGCCCTCCCGGGCCGAGGCCGCCGCGGACTGGGCGGTGCTCGCGCCCGGCGTCGGCTACCGGGAGCTGACGGTGCCCACCCCGCACGGCCGGGCGCGGGTGTACGCCGTGCGGGCCGACCTGCGCGCGCCCGGTGTGCGGGCGGACCTGCTGTTCCCCGGCGCGGTGGCGGCCCGGGCGCCGCTGACCGCGCTGGTCGGTGCGAGCGGTGCGGTGGCGGCGGTCAACGGGGACTTCTTCGACATCAGCGAGGAGCAGCACCCGGGGGTGCCGGCCACCGGGGCGCCGTCCGGGCCGGAGGTGTACCGGGGGCGGGCGTTGAAGGCGGCGGTGCCGTCGGCGCAGCGGTTCGGGTGGCGGCCGCCGCCGGGGGAGACCGACCGGGACGTGCTCGGGGTCGGGGCGGACGGGGTGGCCCGGCTGGGGCGCCTGGTGCTGCGGGGCGGTGTGCGGGCCGCGGGCGGGGTGTGGCCGGTGGGCGGGCTGAACCAGTACGCCCTGCCGGTCGGTTCGATCGGGGTGTTCACGCCGGAGTGGGGCGAGGTCTCCCGGGCCCGCGCGGCGTGCGGGAACGACGAGTCGCGCGCGGCCCCCTGCACGGCGGACACCTGGGAGGTGACGGTCCGCCGGGGCCGGGTGGCCGCGACCTCCCCGACCCCGGGCGCGGGCCCGATCCCGGCGGGCAGCACCGTGCTGCTGGGCCGCGAGGCCGGCGCCCGGGTGCTGGCGGGCCTGCCCGTCGGCACCCCGGTCGCGGTGGACCACCGCCTCGTCCCGGACGCCCCGGTGCCCTTCCGCTTCGCGCTGGGCGCCTACCGGCTGCTGCGCGACGGGCGGGAGCCGGCGGGCCTGGACGCCACGACCGCCGAGCCGCGCAGCGCGGTCGGCCTCGCGGACGGCGGGCGGGTGCTGACGCTGCTGTCCACGGACGGGCGCGAGGGCACCTCCACCGGCCTGACGCTCACCGAGCTCGCCCGGGTGCTGCGCGGGCTCGGCTGCCCGGACGGCGCCTACCTGGACGGCGGCGCCTCCGCCACCCTCGTCACCCGCGACCCCGCCACCGGCGGGCCCACCGTGCGCAACCACCTCGACCACGGCCTGGAACGCAGGATCCCCAACGCCCTCGGCGTCTTCGCCGCACGGCCCGGCGTGCGGCCCGCTCCCGGGAGCGCGGCGCGGGCGGCCGACAGCGGCGGCTAGGGCCTGTCCGGCGGATCTTGCCAGGCGCGCGACGCCGGGCATCCCGCCTGGACGCACGCCCGAATCGCCCAAGTACGTCCAGTACGAG
>NZ_JBHYGR010000045.1:0-5881 GCF_042738155.1 Kitasatospora sp. NPDC059088
GTGGGTGCGTGACGCGCCCCCGCCAGCCCCGCGCGCGCGGGGGGGGGGGGGGGGGCCCCCCCGCGCGCGGCCCCCCCCCCCGCGCCCCCCCCCCCCCCCCGTCCGCGTTCTCGACCGGGCCTCAGCTGCTCGGTTCGACGGTGATCTGGTCGATCAGGATCGGCCCGGAGGGCACCGTGAAGCTGACCGAGTTCGCCCCGGCCTGGAACTGCGGCAGTATCCAGGTGGTGTACCAGGACGACGCCGGGTCCTTGCCGGGCGAGTAGTTCCGGTACGTCAGCCCGTTCGGCCAGTCCTTGCCGTTGACCGCGGCCGCGCCCTTCACGTCCCCGCCGGCGTTGTTGTAGTGCACGGTGAGCTTGTACGTGCCGGCCGCGGCGATCTGGCCGTTCCAGGTGACGGTGCCGCCCTGCTGGAGCGTCAGGTAGCTGCCGTCGGCGGACTTGGCGCCCTTGACGCTGTTGCCGGACGGCGCGTTCTGCCCCTGCAACTGGCCGGCGTCCACGGTCGCCGGGCCGGCCGAGACCGTGGCGCTCGCCGAGGGCGAGGCCGAGCCGGTCCCGCTCGGCGTCGCGGCACCGCTGGGCGCCGGCGGGGCGGCGCTGGTGGTGCCGCCCTTGGCGGTCTTGTCCGCGTCCGGGTCACCGGTGGAGAGCGCGATCCCGGCACCGATCGCTATCGCCGCGACCACGGCGACCGCACCGATCACGGCGCCCTTGCTCCGGCCGCTGCTCGGCCGCTCGTCCCCCGGCTGCGGCCGGGAGTGCTCGGCGTAGCGGGTCTGCTGGGCGGGCGCGCCGTACTCGGCCTGCGGCGGCACACCGGGCTGGCCGTACTGGCCCTGCGGGGGCATCCCCTGCTGGCCGTAGGGCGGCTGCGCGGGACCGGGCTGGCCGTACGGCGGCTGCTGGGCGCGCGGCGCACCGTACTGCGCCCGGCCGACCTCCATCGGGCGGCTGTACGACGTCCGGGGAACCCCCTGCTGCGGCTCGGCCGGCTGCCCGGTGGAGCCGTCGGCCGGCCGGTAGAGGTAGCCGAACGGGTCGTCGTCCTGTGGGGCACCGCCCCCCTGGCCCTCGGGCAATCCGTTGTCGCCGGCGGTCGTCACGGTGGTCTGTTCCCCCATCCGGTGTGCGCCGCGCGCGGGCGGCGCAGATCATGGACGCTGTCGTACCGGGCACCCTACCTGCCGTACCTGACAGCAGGAAAAGAACCCTTGACAACCCGTGGGTAACCTGCGCGTTCCCGGGCGCCCGGCGCCCACCCCCTCCCGCCGGCCGCTGAGCAGGCGCCGCGAGCCCCGTCGTCAGCCCGCGCGCCGGTGCGAGCGCTCGCCGCGCGCGCCCCGCACGGCCCCGCCCCGGGCCCGCTTCTCGTCGTACATCCGCTCGTCCGCGGTGTGCAGCACCTCTTCGATGCTCATCCCGCAGCCGGCCCAGCCCACCCCGAGGCTCACCCCGACCCGCATCGCCCGGCCGTCGATCCGCATCGGCGGGATGATCGCGTTGCGCAGCCGGTGGGCCAGGTCCTTGGCCTCCTCGCGGCCGATGCCGTCGGCCAGCACCACGAACTCGTCGCCGCCCAGCCGGGCCACCGTGTCGCCGTCCCGGACCGCCCCGCTCAGCCGCCGGGCGACCTCGACCAGCACCGAGTCGCCCGCGTTGTGGCCGAACCGGTCGTTGATCGACTTGAAGCCGTCCAGGTCGCAGAAGAGCACCGCGAGCCCCTTGTCGGCCGGGGCCGCCGGGCCGGAGCGGAACGGCACCGACCAGGCCTCGCCGCTCGGCCCGTACTCGGCCGGCACCACGGCGTGCACGTGCTCCCCGTACCCCGCGCCGAGCCCGGGCGCCGGCCCGCCCTCCAGCGCGCCGTAGCCGTGCACCGGCCCCGGGTACGGGTCCACGCCCTCCAGGCCCTCGTACGCCGCGTGCGCGCTGTAGGTGTCGGCCGGGTAGGCGTACGGCTGCGGGTAGCCGACCTCGGCGGTCAGCGCGGGGGCGGCGGCGCCGACCGGCTGCGGCTCGGCGCAGAGCCGGCGGGCCAGCCGGGCCTTGAGCTCGGCGCCGTTGGGCAGGCCGGTGAGCGCGTCGTGGCTGGCCCGGTGGGCGAGCTGGAGCTCGTGGCGCTTGCGGTCCTCGATGTCCTCGACGTGGGTGAGCAGGAAGCTCGGGCCCTCGGCCGCGTCCGCCACGATCGAGTTGCGCAGGCAGACCCACTGGTAGCCGCCGTCCCGCCGGGACAGCCTCAGCTCCGCCCGGCCGCTCTCGGCGCTGGTGCGTTCCAACAGGGCCCGGTCCTCGGGGTGCACGAGGTCGGCGAAGCTCTGCTGGCGCAGCACCGCGCGGGGGCGGCCGAGCAGTCGACAGAGCGCGTCGTTGACCCTGGTCAGCTGGCCGCGCCCGGCGCCGTGGAGTTCGGTGATGGCCATCCCGCTGGGCGCGTACTCGAAGGCCTGCCGGAAGCTCTCCTCGCTGGCCCGCAGGGCCTGCTGCTCCTTCTCCAGCCGGGCCAGCGCGCGCTGCATCTCGGCCCGCAGCCGGGCGTTGCCGATCGCGATGGAGGCCTGCAGCGAGAACATCTCCAGGGCCTCGCGGGTCCACGCCCCGGGCCGCTTGCCGCTGCGCGGGCGGTCCACCGAGAGCACGCCGAGCAGGTCCCCGCCCGCGCTGTACATCGGGGCGAGCAGTCCGTCGGCGGGGTGCCAGTCGTTGGCGTAGACGGGCAGCGGTCCGTCGCCGATCCAGCGCGGGATGTCGCTGGCGACGGCCCAGCCGCGGTCGTACGGCAGGAAGCGCAGGGTGCCCCAGTGGTCGCTGACCCCGAGCAGCCGGTCCCAGGACTCCCGCGAGCCGACCTGGCCGAGCAGCACCGAGGGCCCGCCCATCGGGCTCTCCTCCAGCTCCCAGACTGCTGCCACCACCAGGTCGCCGTCCGGCCGGACCAGGCTGACCGCGGCGGCGTCGAAGCCGAGTCCGTGCACCGCGCCCTCGACGACGGCCTGCAGCGTGCCCGCCAGGCTGCGGGCAGCGTTGAGGTCCGCCACGACCCGGTGCAAGGTGCGGAGGGTCGCGAGACGGACGTACGGCTCCGACTCGGCTTCCATGCGGGGGCTCCCCGGCTGCTTCGGATAGTTCTTGATTGGTTATCGTCCGATTGCCAGAAGAACTGAATCACAGGGAGCACAGCGTTCGGCACGCTCGGTCAGCAATAGGCCACCACTTGTGACTTAAATCACACAAGACTAATGCGCCCTTAATCAGTTCATCCGCCCCATAGCGGGACATAAACCGCCATCGGAACATTCCTGGTGGTCGACCACGGGGGCCGCGGACTCAAGCGGACTGCACCCGCCGGTACCCGCGCTTCACCCCTGGGAGTGACCGCGGCCCGCGGCGGGCACCACCCCCCGGCCGTGGTCCTACGACCACGGCCCGATGCCGTCACCCGGGAGCGACGACTACCGTGCGGTACGTGTATCCGTCCCCGCAGCCCGAAGCTGCCCCCCACGCCACGCCCGACGAGTTCCGGGCAGCCCTCTCCCAGCTCGCCGCCGGCGTGAGCCTGGTGACCGTCCACGACGAGGAGGACGGCGAGGACGTCGGCATGACCGCCACGTCCTTCCTCTCGGTGTCCCTGGACCCGCCGCTGGTGCTGGTCTCGGTCCGCGAGGACTCCCGGATGGACGAGGTGCTCTCCCGGAACGACACCTGGGCGGTCTCGGTGCTCACCGAGGGGCAGAAGGCGCTCGGCTCCCGCTTCGCCATGAAGGGCCGGCTCAGCGACCGGCTGCTGTTCGCGGACACCCCTCACCACCGCGGCGCCCGCACCGGGGCCCCGCTGATCGAGGGCGCGCTGGCCACCGTCGAGTGCCGCACCGAACAGCGGATACCCGCGGGCGACCACACCCTGCTGATCGGCCGCGTGCTGGAAGCCGTGGTCCCCACCCCCGGCGGCCGCCCGCTGCTCTACTTCCGCGGCGGCTACCGCACGCTGGGCTGAAACGGTTCGCCAGGCGGCACTACCACCCGGCGGTCCGCCCTACTCGCCGCGCGGCGACCGCCGGCCCTGCTTGAGGTCGGAACGGTGCCGCTTGTTCTCCAGCCGCCGCTCCACCATCCCCCGGCTCGGCCTGGTCGCCCGGCGGGCCTTCGGCGGCGGCGCGCACGCCTCGCTCAGCACCACCCCCAGCCGCACCGCGGCCGCCTCCCGGTTGCGCCACTGCGAGCGGAACTCCGAGGCCTGGATCACCAGCACCCGGCCGTCCACCAGGCGGTGCGCCAGCCGCTCCAGGGCGCGGGTGCGCCACACCTCGGGCAGCGCCTTCGAGGCGGCCAGGTCGAACCGCAGCTCCGCCTTGGAGTCGGAGGTGTTGACGTGCTGGCCACCGGGGCCGGAGGAACGCGAGAAGCGCCAGACGAGCTCGGCGTCGGGGACGACCACCGACCCCCGTACGCGGATGGGCTCGGACATGCGCCCATCATCCCGCGCGACCCCCGCCGAGGTCACCCGGTTATCGGTTACCCGCCCACTCCCCGACAATGGCCTACGTGATCGAGCTCGGCTACTCCCTCTCCAACCGCTTCCCCGACCCCCCGCAGACCGACTACCGCACCGCCCCCGTGCGCGCCCTGCGGTACGACCTGTTCTGCGGCGACGTCTACCTGGACGCCGAGGGCGCCGAACTCTCCACCCGCTGGGCCTGGGTCCCGGTGCTGGACTTCGCCTGGGCGCTGTGCGACATCGTCGAGCAGCTCGACCGCGACCCGGACGGCTCCCGGGCCGCCCGGGTGCAGACCGCCGACCTCGACTTCACCCAGAACACCGAGCTGCTGCGCTTCGCCCGCCGGTTCAACTGGGTCGAGGTCACCGCGACCTGGCTGCGCGACGAGCCCCCGGCCGTGGTCCGGCACAGCGAGCTGCGGCGTGAGGCCCGGGACTTCCTCCAGGACACCCTCGCCGACCTGTTCGACATGCACCCCGACCTGGCCGACAACCCGAACATCTGGACGCTGCAGGGCCGCTTCCCCCGGGTCTGACATCCGGACCCGACCGACCCTGCCAAGGCTTTGCCCGTCCTTTGCCCGGCTTTGACGCCCACGAAGAATTCACGGGTTCCCCGGAACCAAGGCGACCGAGTACCGCGTTGTCCCGGGAAAAGCGAACGAAGGGACTGCAATCGCCATGCCAGTGAGCCTCTCCAAGGGTGGCAACGTCTCGCTGACCAAGGAGGCCCCCGGCCTGTCCGCGGTCAGCATCGGCCTGGGCTGGGACACCCGCACCACCACCGGCGCCGAATTCGACCTCGACGCCAGCGCGATCGTCCTGAACGCGGACGGCAAGGTGCTGTCCAACGCGCACTTCGTGTTCTTCAACAACACCAGCACGCCGGACAACACCGTCGTGCACACCGGCGACAACCGGACCGGCGAGGGCGCGGGCGACGACGAGTCGATCAACGTCAACCTGGCCGGCCTGCCCGCCGAGGCCGTCAAGATCACCTTCCCGGTCACCATCTACGACGGCACCGCCCGCGGCCAGAACTTCGGCCAGGTCCGGAACGCCTACATCCGCGTGGTGAACGCGGCCGGCGGCGCCGAGATCGCCCGGTACGACCTCTCCGAGGACGCCGCCACCGAGACCGCGATGATCTTCGGTGAGCTCTACCGCAACGGCGGCGAGTGGAAGTTCCGCGCGGTCGGCCAGGGCTACGCCTCCGGCCTGGCCGGCATCGCCCAGGACTTCGGCGTCCAGATCTGACGCAGCAGGGGCGGCAACGCCGAGGGGGGGGGGATACGGGGGCATTGCGCCCCCGCGGGGGGGGGGGCGTTGGCGGCGGGGGGGGTGTGGCGGCGGGGCCGGCAGCGGGGGGGGGCCCCAGGCG
>NZ_JBHYGR010000045.1:5891-10881 GCF_042738155.1 Kitasatospora sp. NPDC059088
GGGCGCCCGCGCCGGGGGCGCGGCGCCCGCCCCGGGCGGGGGCGCCCCCCCCGGCCCCCCCGGGGGCCCCCCCCGCGGGGGGGGGGGGCGGGGGGCCCCCCCCCCCCCCCCTCGGCGTCGGTGTCCTTCGGCGTCGGTGTCCTTCGGCGGCGGGCCGCTCAGCGCGAGGCGCGCAGCTCCGGGAGCTCGATCAGTTCGGTCTCGTCCTCGGGCGTCAGGTCCACCACGGTCACCCCGCCCGGCTCGGCGCCCCCGGCGCGCACCGGCTGCTCCAGGTGCTCCGGGTGCTCGACCGGCACCTCCGGAACAGCCTCCCGGGCCTCCTGCGCCTCGGCCTTCGCCTTCGCGGCGACCGCCTCGTCGCCCACCACGTCCGCCAGGTCCGCCCGCTCCCCCAGCTCGGCGACGCTGCCCACCGCCGGCGCCGGAACGGCCGCCCGGACCGCCGCGCCCTGGCCACGGCCGAAGAAGCTGAACCCCTGCCCGCGCACCTGCCCGGACTGGACCGGACGCGGCCGCTGCCGCTCCGCCGGCGCGGGCGCCGACCCGACGGCCGGGGCGCCGGGCGCCCCGCCCAGCTGACCGACCGTCGCGGTCAGCGCCGGGCGCAGCGGCGTGGGCTGCACCGGGGTCCGCCCGGCCGGCGCCTGCGCCGGGGTCGGCACCGAGGGCGCCACCGGGGCGGGCACGGACACCGCACCCGGAACCGGGGCGGCCTCCACGGCCGGACGGGCCTGAGCGGCCCGAGCGGACGGCGCGGCCTGGACCGACGAAGCGGCCGGAGCGGCCGGAGCCGTCCGCGCCCGCAGCGCGACCTCCGCGCCCGCCGTGCGCTCCCGCTCGGCCTCCTGCTCGGCGGCGCGCCGCTCCAGCAGCCGCAGCACGGACGCGGCGCGCACGAACGCGGCCGGACTGGCCGGGTACTTGGGGCGGCTCGCGGCGAGCGCCCGCTGGGCCGCCTCGGCCTCCTTGAGCGCCTGCTCGGCGACCGCCACGGCCCGCTCCCGGAGCAGCCGGGCGATCTCGGTCTCGGCCTTGGCCAGCCGCGACTTCTCCGCCGTCAGCCGCCGGCCGAAGCGGGTGGCCCGCTCCTCGGCGACCTCGGCCGCGTACTCGGCCTCGGCGAGCTGCTCCTCGAAGCGCTCCTCGGCCCGCAGCCGCTGCGCCGCGGACATCTCGGCGGCCGCCCGGGCCGCCTTGTCGCGCTGACGCAGCAGCACCGCGAAGCCGAGGGTGGCGATCAGTGCGGCGACACCCACCGAGCGCACCAGGACGGTGTCCTGACTGAAGACCAGAGCGGCCAGTGCGGCGACCAGCAGCACGCCGGCGGCGGTGGGGGGAAAGACCCGGCCGAGGACGGAGGAATGACGGTGGCGTCCGCGAGACATGCCAAGAAACTAGCGTGCGAATTGGGGCCGTGTCAGCCCAGGGTCCCCTTCCACCCTTGACAGTGGGCATTTTTTACCGCATGTGCCCGGCTTTTCACTCAAGATCACGAAAAAGGGCCTGCTCAGCGCCGTCCGACCGGATCCGGCCGATCCGTCAGCGGTGCGAGGCCGCCGGACCGCCCGGGTCGTCGTGGTCCTCCGGCAGCTTGCACACGTGCTGCAGCCAGAGCGCCGCCGCGATCACCGCGGCGCCCGCCAGCACGGCGAGCCCGGCGGTCACCGCCTGGTCCTTGCGCGCCGACACGTCCAGTTCGCCGAGCAGGTAGATCCCGGCCCCGGCGTAGATGCCGGTGACCACCGCGGATACCAGCGCGCTGGCCTGGCCGAGCACCACCGCCCGGGCCGCCAGCAGCGGGTCGACCCCCTTCGCGCCGGGCTGCCGCTCGCGCACCGCCTTCAACCGGGCCCGCAGCGAGAGCGCGGTCGCCAGCAGGACCACCGCCACCGCCGCCAGCACCACCGGGGCCGCCGCCGGTACGGCCGGCAGCGTGTCCAGGGACGCCCACAGCTTGGACCCGGCCCAGGACAGCGCCGTCGTCGCGGCGGTGATGCCGATCAGCAGACGGAGGCGAAGCAGCTTCACTCGGAGGTGGTCCTTCCCGGGGTTGCCAGAGCCGACCGCCCGCCCGGTGGCCCGGTGCGGCGGCGTCAGGCCACCGTACCGGGACGGGACGGGCGGACATCTACTCGTACGGCCGGGCCCGGTCGCCGAGTTCCCGGCCGATCCGGCGGCCCCGGCCGACCCGGCCGCGGGGGCCGGGTCCTGCGCGGTGCTACTCCGGCAGCGTCAGCCGGATGTCGTCGCGGCGCTTCACGCCCTGCGCGTCCGGGCCGCCGAGCGCCTCCAGCAGCGCGCCGACCAGCCCGTGCCCCGGCACCTCGGCCTCGGGCTGGGCGTCCAGCCAGGGGGCGAGCACGAAGGCACGCTCGTGCGAGCGCGGGTGCGGCAGCAGCAGCTGCGGGTCCTCGCTGACCACGCCCTCGTAGGCCAGGATGTCGACGTCCAGGGTGCGCGGGCCCCAGCGGACCTCCCGGACCCGTCCGAAGGCGTCCTCGATCGCGTTGCCGCGCTCCAGCAGGTCCCGCGGGGGCAGCGAGGTGCGCAGCACCACGACCGCGTTGTAGTAGTTGGGCTGTTCCTCCGGGCCGCCGACGGCCTCGGTCTCGTAGATCGCCGAAACGGCCTTGATCCTCAGCCCGGGGGTGTCCGCGAGCGCGTCGACGGCACCCTGGAGGGTGTCCAGCCGGTTGCCCAGGTTGCTGCCGAGCGCGATCACCGCACACCGCTGGCTGTGCAGCGTGGTGTCGGCGGAGTCCACCCGGCTCTCCAGGTCGAACGCGTTCGGCTCGGCGATCGGGTCACTGCTGTTCATCGAAGAAATCCCTCTGCATCGGAAACCAGGCGCGCGGTGGGGGTCATGCGCGGCCCCGGTGGATGGTCACGGTCACGTCGTCGAACGGCACGGTGATCGGGGCGTCCGGCTTGTGCACGGTGACCTCGACCTCCTCGACCGCGTCGTGCTTGAGGCACTGGTCGGCGATCCGCTGCGCCAGGGTCTCGATCAGGTCGACCGGCTCGCCGGCGATGATCGCGGTGACCTCCTCGGCCACGATGCCGTAGTGCGCCGTGCGGGTGAGGTCGTCTCCGGACGCGGCGGGGCGGGTGTCCAGGTACAGCACGAGATCGACCACGAAGGTCTGGCCCTCGACGCGCTCGCGCTCGAAGACGCCGTGGTGGCCCCGGGCTCGCAGCCCCCGCAGGGTGACGCGGTCCAGCAAACGAATCACTGCTCCCAGTCGGACGGGCCCCGCCCTGGGGGAAGGCATGGACGGGCAGGGCGAAGACGGGCATCACGCCCGCCACTCCGTTTCGAATCTACCCGCGAGCGCGGACAACGCCTGACCGTCCTACCCGGCACGAACCGTCGCCACGCGCACCGAAATGGCGATTGACGTGAACGTTCGGTGACCACCCGGAAATTCCCCGGCGACCGCCCGGCACCGAATTCCCGCGACCCCCGGAATCAGTCCTCGTCGTCCTCGTCACCGCTGGTCAGAACGGGTGAACCGTGGTGCGACCAGAGCTTCCACCCGGCCGGGGTGCGACGGAACAGATTGCTCGACACGACCTTTCCGCCGACCAGCGGCCCGAGTTCCCCCTCCTCCTCGGCCTCGCCCCCGGAGAGGATGTTCTCGGTGCACGTGACAAGGGCCACATCCCCGTGCACCTCGGCCTCGACATCGGTCAGGAAGAACTGGATGTACTCCGTGTTCATCATGATCAGCATGTACGAGCGGGTCACCTGCGCCCGCCCGCGCAGCACCGGCCAGCCGGGGTGGACGCAGACCACGCCGCCCTTGTCGTCGGCGTGCTCGGGCCCCAGCCAGGCCTCCTCGACCGCCTCGACGTCCCCCCGCTCCAGCGCCTCGTAGAACGCCCGGTTCGCCGCGAGCACCGCCTCCAGGTCCACCTCCCGGGCCTTCCCGGCCGTCCCGCCGCTCACCCTGCCGTCACCTGTCACAGACCCTCCCTCACCCCAGCCGCGCCGCGCGCTGCCAGGCCGCGACCACGCGGACGGCGTCCGCCGTACCGGACACGTCGTGCACCCGGACCGCCCAGGCGCCGGCCCGGGCCGACAGCACCGACACCGCGGCGGTCGCGTCGTCCCGCTCGCGGGCCGGGCGCAGTTCCCCGGTTTCCGGGTCGGCGAGCAGCGTACCCAGGAACCGCTTGCGCGAAGCCGCGACGAGGACGGGACGGCCGAGCGCGGTCAGCGCGTCCAGCCGGCCGAGCAGCGCCCAGTTGTGCTCGGCGGTCTTGGCGAAGCCCAGCCCCGGGTCGAGGACCAGCTGGTCCTCCTTGACCCCGGCGGCCAGCAGCGCGTCCATCCGCCCGGTCAGTTCCCCGACCACGTCCCGCACGACGTCCCGGTAGACGGCCAGCCGCTCCATGTCGGCGGACTGCCCGCGCCAGTGCATGACCACGAAGGGCGCGCCGGTCTCGGCGACCACCCGGGCCATCGCCGGGTCGGCGAGCCCGCCGGAGACGTCGTTGACGATCGCGGCACCGGCCTCCACGGCCCGCTCGGCGACCGAGGCCCGCATGGTGTCGACCGACACCACCACCCCGGCGGCGGCCAGCTCGCGCACCACCGGCAGCACCCGGCGCAGCTCCTCGTCCTCGGGCACCCGCTGGGTGCCCGGCCGGGTGGACTCGCCGCCGACGTCCACCAGGTCCGCGCCGCGGGCCCGGAGGGCCAGCCCGTGCGCGATCGCCTTGGCGGCGTCGAACCAGAGCCCGCCGTCCGAGAAGGAGTCGGGCGTGACGTTGACCACGCCCATCACGGCGCAGCGGTCGAGCCGCGGCAGTCCGGCCGGCAACGAGAAGGACGGCATATCGCTGGTGGGCCCATTGCTCATGCCCCCATTATCGAACGGGGCCCCCCCCCCCCGGGGGGGGCGGGGGGCGCCCCCCCCCGGGGGCCCCGCCCCGCGCCCGCCCCCCCCCCCCCGCCGGCCCGGGCGAGCGCGGCGCCCCCCCC